>JANONV010000030.1:0-4622 GCA_031421015.1 Gallionella sp.
CGGTGGCGGCAAAGCCGCCGGGAACCCACCGGCGTACCCCTTGCGGGTGAAAACTCGCGCTTCCACGGCAACCGGGAATTGGTGGCGTTGCAGCGCGAGGCGCAACAGGCAAGGCGCGGTCGGTGGGCGGGCGCAGGTGCAGTCGAACCCTCGCAATGGCGTAAACAACATCCCACCCGCGACAAAACGCAACCCGCACTCAACCCGGCCTGCGCCAAAAAGCGATGCGCCGAAATGTCCTCATGCGCAGAAGCCAAACAATATTTGGCGCTATGTGGCGTTAGGTCGCTGGATGCGGATGGCGATGGGGTGCCGTGCGAAAAACTGTGCGCACCCTTGCAAAAAATTAGAAACTGATCGAACGGCAACCCTGCGCATCGCAGCGCAGCGCCGAGCCGTGTTGATACCAGTCGCCCAGTACCCAGCGTTCGCAAGTATGCCCATCTACAATATGTTCGTGACGATTTGGGCGGTGGGTATGGCCGTGAATCAGGCGCGGGTAACGATGTTCGCGCAGCAGCGCGGCGACTGCGTCGTCGTTGACATCCATGATTGCGCTGTGTTTGCCTTGTTTGGCTGCGGTGCTGAGCTCGCGTAATTCCACGATGCGGGTTTTGCGGGCTGCGAGCGGTTGGGCGAGAAAGTTTTTCTGAAATTCCTCGTCATGCACCCGGGCGCGGAAGCGTTGATACTCGACATCGTCGGTGCATAACGTGTCGCCGTGACTGAGCAGCGTGGGGGCGCCGTACAAATCCATCAGCGTAGGATCGTTCAATAGTGTGGCATGGCAGGCGCGTGACAATGCTTGCCCCATCAGCAGGTCGCGGTTGCCGTGCAGCAAATAAACCCTGCAGTGGTGCGCCGCGAGTCCACGCAAAGCGCTGATTACCTGGGCGTGAAAAGGATCGTGCAGATCATCGTCACCCGCCCAATACTCAAAT
The DNA here is from genome assembly GCA_031421015.1 of Gallionella sp. Lineage (GTDB taxonomy): Bacteria > Pseudomonadota > Gammaproteobacteria > Burkholderiales > Gallionellaceae > Gallionella. The sequence continues at coordinate 942 of JANONV010000030.1, forward strand.
AAATCGCCGAGTATGTACAGGGCTTCCGCTTGTGGCGCGAGTGCGGCGATGAAGCGCTGGAATGCCGCCATGCTGTGCGGCTGGTCGGCGCTTAAATGCAGGTCGGAGATGAATAGGGTGTGCATGGCAGGATCGAGGATCGGGGATCGAGGAAAAGCAACCCCCTCCAGCTCCCCCTTGTCAGGGGGAGAGCCAATCAGCCCCTCCCCTGACAAGGGGAGGTTGGGAGGGGTTGGGTTTTCCTCGCTCCTCAATCCTCACTTCACCACTTCCGCCTTGGTGATGATAACGTCTTCCTGTGGAACATCTTGGAATCCGGCGCGATTGCCGGTCTTTACTTTGCGTATTTTGTCCACCACATCCATGCCTTCCACCACTTTTCCGAACACGCAATAGCCGTAGCCTTGCTGGCTGGGCGCGGTGTAATTTAGAAAGTCGTTGTCCTTGGCGTTGATGAAGAATTGCGCGGTGGCGGAATGCGGGTCGCCGGTGCGCGCCATGGCGACAGTGTAGTTGTCGTTCTTCAAGCCGTTGGCGGCTTCATTTTGTATCGGCGCTTTCACCGGCTTTTGTTTCATGCCGGGCTCGAAGCCGCCGCCCTGGATCATGAAGTTGTCGATCACGCGATGGAAAACGGTGTTTGAATAGAAGCCGCTGTTCACATAGTCAAGAAAGTTTTTGACGGTGTTGGGCGCTTTTTCAGCGTCCAGTTGTAATGTAATGGTGCCGTGGTTGGTGTGCAGTTTGACCATGCTGGGACTTCCTTTCTGGGTGGGAGATTTGGTTGCGGCCTGCGCGTTAAGGCATAGCAGCCCGCTAATTAATAATATGGTGAAGCTTTTCATCAGATTCATGCGGCATTCCCTTTTGTTGAACTTGTGCTGAGGTTATAGGATGTTCATCTCTGTCGTCTGGCCTTAAGCGGCACCCTCGTAAATGATTTGCCAGCGGTCTATTTTGGTTCATAGTGGTACGGTTCCGAAATGATGCGCTTCAGACGCGCGGATTTACTTATGCCGCAGGGGATTCTACCAAATAACCGGCGTGTTTTCACAGATTATGCCTTAAAGGCAGGATTGAGGATTGAGGACTGAGGACTGAGCAAAACCTTCTGCTCTGCTTTTTACTCAGCCCTCAGTCCTCGCACCTCAGTCGCGCTTAAAGTTTCTGCGTTTTCGGGTAAAATCCTTCGGACATATCGTCAATCTCACAGAAACCGAGAAGAACCCAGAATGAGCAGCAAGTCCCAACCTGCCGTTTCCCCGGCGCCCATTTCAAACTTCATCCGCAGCATCATCGACGCCGATCTGGCGAGCGGCAAGCATACCCGCATTGTCACGCGCTTTCCGCCGGAGCCGAACGGTTATCTGCATATCGGCCATGCCAAATCCATTTGTTTGAACTTCGGTTTGGCGCAGGATTATCAAGGCAAGTGCCACTTGCGTTTCGACGATACCAACCCCGAAAAGGAAAGCCATGAATATGCGCAGTCCATACAGGACGACGTGCGCTGGCTGGGCTTTCGGTGGGATGGCGAAGTGCGCTGGGCATCCGATTATTTCGAGCAGTTGTATCAATACGCCGTCGAGCTGATTAACCAGGGCTTGGCTTATGTGGACGATCTGACCCCCGAACAGATGCGCGAGTATCGCGGCACATTGACTCAGGCCGGCAAGGACAGCCCGTATCGCGAGCGTGGCGTGGCGGAGAATCTGGATTTATTTGCGCGGATGCGCAACGGCGAATTCGCCGATGGCAGCCGCGTGCTGCGCGCCAAAATTGACATGGCCTCGGGCAACATCAACCTGCGCGATCCGGCGATTTACCGCATCCGCCGCGCGCACCACATCCGCACCGGCGATGCCTGGTGCATCTACCCGATGTACGACTACACCCATTGCATTTCCGACGCGCTGGAAGGCATCACCCATTCGCTGTGTACGCTGGAATTCGAGGATCATCGCCCGCTGTACGACTGGGTGCTGGATAACCTTACCGTTCCGTGCCATCCGCGCCAGTATGAATTTTCGCGCCTGGAGCTGCACTACACCCTCACCAGCAAGCGCAAGCTGTTGCAACTGGTGAACGAGGGGCATGTATCCGGCTGGGACGATCCGCGCATGCCCACCATCAGCGGGATGCGCCGCCGCGGCTACACGCCGGAAGGCATACGCGAATTTGCCAAGCGCATCGGTGTTTCCAAGAGCGAGAACACGGTGGATATGGCGGTGCTCGAATCCGCCATCCGCGACGATCTGGAAAGCCGGGTGCCGCGCGTGATGGCGGTGATCAGGCCGCTGAAGGTGGTGGTGACGAATTTCGTGGCGGGGCAAACCATGGATGGAAAAACAGAATCACGCGAAGCCGGATTTCATCCCGACCATCCCGAATTTGGCGCGCGGCTGGTTTCATTCGGCAAGGAAATCTGGATCGAGGCGGATGACTTCAGCGAGAACCCGCCTGCCGGTTGGCAACGCCTGACCGTGGGCGGCGAAGTGCGGCTGCGCTATTCCTACGTGCTGCGTTGCGACGAGGCGATCAAGGATGCGCAAGGCAATGTGTGCGAATTGCGCTGTTCGATTGATCCCGACACGCTGGGCAAAAATCCGGTGGGACGAAAGGTGAAGGGCGTGATTCACTGGCTGGCTTGCGCAGAAGCGCTAGCGGCTGAGTTTCGCTTGTATGACCGCTTGTTCACTGTGCCCGAGCCGGATGCGGAAATGAATAGGGAGCGCGAGCATCTTGCCCGCAAACCAGCGGACAAGATGCCCGCGCTCCATAGCGCTTATCTCAATCCCGATGCCCTGATCGTGAAGCAAGGCTGGGTCGAGGCTGCTGTCCGCGATGCGCTGCCCGAAACCCGTTACCAGTTCGAGCGGCTCGGTTATTTTTGCGCCGACCGGCGCGACCATAAGCCGGGCGCGAAGTTGGTGTTCAATCGCACCGTCACGCTCAAAGATTCATGGGCCAAAGAATCCTCGGCCAAGGAATCCTCAGGCAGCGCGCAGGGGTAGGCGGATGGAGCGTGGGCATCCTGCCCGCACTCCAATTTTTAGAGGTGCGCTAATTGTTAAAAATCTACAACACGCTGGCGCGTGACAAGCAGGAATTCGTGCCCATCGCTCCGGGCAAGGCCGGCATGTACGTGTGCGGCATGACGGTGTACGACTATTGCCACCTCGGCCATGCGCGCGTGCTGGTAGTGTTCGATATGGTGTATCGCTGGCTCAAGGCAAGCGGTTACGATGTCAACTATGTACGCAACATCACCGACATCGACGACAAGATCATCAAGCGCGCGGCGGAAAACAATGAGTCCATTCACGCGCTCACGGCGCGCTTCATCGCCGCGATGCACGAAGATGCCGACGCGCTGGGTGTGCTGCATCCCGACCACGAGCCGTGCGCGACGCAATATGTGCCGGAGATGTTGGAGATGATCGCGCGCCTCGAACAAAACGGTTTGGCTTACCGTGCGGTGGACGGCGACGTGAATTTCGCGGTGCGCAAGTTCCCCGGTTACGGCAAGTTGTCCGGCAAATCGCTGGAAGACCTTCGCGCCGGCGAACGTGTCGAAGTGGCGGAGGGAAAAAACGACCCGCTCGACTTCGTGTTGTGGAAACATGCCAGGGAGCAGGAAGCCGACGAAGTGAAGTGGGATTCGCCGTGGGGCAAAGGCCG
>JANONV010000031.1:0-5456 GCA_031421015.1 Gallionella sp.
ATTCGAGATTGAATCTACCCCCTGAATTTTGAGAGCAGGGCGTTTTGCGGTATCATCGCGGCCTACGAGAAACATTTGTCCGGGCACCTGCATGACCAAGTACATCTTCATCACCGGCGGCGTAGTTTCTTCCCTCGGGAAGGGTATCGCCGCCGCTTCTCTTGCCGCCATCCTCGAATCGCGCGGCCTGAGGGTGACGATGCTCAAGCTTGACCCCTATATCAACGTCGATCCGGGCACCATGAGCCCGTTCCAGCACGGCGAAGTGTTCGTCACCGAAGACGGCGCCGAAACCGATCTGGATCTGGGGCATTACGAGCGCTTCATTTCCGCCAAGATGCGCAAGGCCAACAACTTCACCACCGGCCAGATCTACGACAGCGTGATCCGCAAGGAGCGGCGCGGCGAATATCTGGGCAAGACGGTGCAGGTGATCCCGCATATCACCAATGAAATTCAGGCCTTCATCGAACGCGGCGCGGCCGCATCGCATGACGGCAAGGCCGATGTGGCGATCGTCGAGATCGGCGGCACGGTTGGCGACATCGAGTCGCTGCCGTTCCTCGAAGCGGCGCGGCAAATGGGGCTGCGCATGGGGCGCAATCAAGTGGCGTATGTTCATCTGACACTGGTTCCCTACATCGCCACAGCGGGCGAGCTGAAGACCAAACCGACCCAGCACAGCGTGCAGAAATTGCGCGAGATCGGGATTTTCCCTACTGCCTTGATATGCCGCGCCGACCGGCCGATTCCCGACGATGAGCGCGCCAAAATTTCGCTGTTCTCCAATGTGCGCGAAGAGGCGGTGATCTCGATGTGGGACGTGGACACTATCTACAAGATTCCACAAATGCTCAACCAGCAAGGCCTGGATCGTATCGTCTGCGAAGATCTGGCGCTGGATCTGCCGCCCGCCGATTTGTCGGCGTGGGCGAAACTGGTACACGCGCTGGAACATCCGCAGCATCAGATCACCATCGGCATGGTCGGCAAATATGTGGACTTGACCGAATCCTACAAGTCGCTGATCGAAGCGTTGCGCCATGCCGGCATCCATACTGAGACCAAAGTGAATATCGAATACATCGATTCCGAAGTGCTGGAGACCACTGGAACGGCGGGACTGGCGCATTTCGATGCGTTACTGGTACCCGGCGGCTTCGGGATGCGCGGCACGGCGGGGAAAATCTCTGCGATCCGTTTTGCGCGCGAAAATAAAGTGCCTTATCTCGGTATTTGTCTTGGCATGCAGTTGGCCGTGATCGAGTATGCGCGGCATGTCGCGGGCATGTCTGACGCGAACAGCACCGAATTCGATCTGGAAACCGAGCATCCGGTGGTCGCGCTGATCACCGAATGGCGCGACCGCGGCGGCAAGGTCGAGACACGCAACAGCGATTCCGATCTGGGCGGAACCATGCGCCTCGGTTCGCAACGCTGCCCGGTCAAGCCCGGTACGCTGGCGCAGCGCATCTACGGCGACGAGGTGAACGAACGGCATCGCCATCGCTACGAAGTCAATAATCATTACGTGCCCGCGCTGGAAAAATCCGGGCTGATCATTTCCGCGCGCACGCCGAGTGAAAACCTGCCGGAGATGATGGAATTGCCGCAATCCATACACCCGTGGTTTGTCGGCGTGCAGTTCCACCCCGAATTCACCTCCACGCCGCGCACCGGACATCCGCTGTTCAAGGCCTTTGTCGAGGCAGCTTTACAACGTCAGGCAGCGTTTAGTCATAACGAGAGGGTATCCGCGTGAAATTATGTAACTTCGAAGTCGGCTTGAATCGCCCGCTGTTCTTGATCGCCGGACCCTGCGTGATCGAATCACAGCAAATGGCGATGGATACCGCAGGAAAACTGAAAGAAATTTGCAACGAGTTAAAGATAAACTTTATCTACAAATCTTCTTACGACAAAGCCAATCGCAGTTCCGGCAAATCGTTTCGCGGCTTTGGCCTGGATGCCGGACTGAAGATACTCGCCGAAGTGAAGAAACAGATCGGTGTGCCGGTGTTGACCGACGTGCATAGCATCGAAGAGATTGCGGCGGTCGCGGCGGTGGTCGATGTGCTGCAAACACCCGCGTTCCTGTGCCGACAGACCGACTTTATTCATGCGGTGGCACGCTGCGGTCGTCCGGTGAACATCAAGAAGGGGCAGTTCCTGTCGCCGTGGGATATGAAAAACGTAGTAGATAAGGCGCGCGAAGCCAGCGGCGCGGACAACATCATGGTGTGCGAGCGCGGCGCATCGTTCGGCTACAACAACCTGGTGTCGGATATGCGCTCGCTGGCGGTGATGCGCAACACCGGCTGCCCAGTGGTGTTCGACGCCACCCACTCGGTGCAGTTGCCTGGGGGGCAAGGCACGGTCAGCGGCGGGCAGCGCGAGTTCGTGCCGGTGCTGGCTCGTGCTGCGGTAGCGGCGGGTATTTCCGGCCTGTTCATGGAAACCCATCCGAATCCGTCCAAAGCGCTGTCGGATGGGCCGAACGCCTTTCCGCTCGGACATCTCAAGGCGTTGTTGCAAACGCTGAAGGTGCTGGATGAAACGGTCAAGCAGCAGGGGCTGATCGAAGAAAAGATCGATTTGAAAAATGTTTAAGAAAGAAGAAGGAACAAAGTATGAGCGCAATTGTTGACGTGATCGCCCGCGAGATACTGGATTCGCGCGGCAACCCTACCGTGGAAGCGGACGTATTGCTGGAGTCCGGTGTGATGGGGCGCGCCGCCGTGCCGTCCGGCGCGTCCACCGGAGAAAAAGAAGCGATGGAGTTGCGCGATGGCGACAAGCAACGCTATCTGGGTAGAGGCGTGCTGAAAGCCGTCGAATATGTGAACACCGAGATCGCCGAAGCGATCATCGGCCTGGATGCCGCCGAACAAGCTTTCATTGACCAGACCATGATCGATCTGGACGGCACCGAGAACAAATCGCGCCTCGGCGCGAATGCGATCCTGGCGGTTTCGATGGCCGTAGCGCGCGCTGCCGCAGAAGAAAGCGGCCTGCCGTTGTACCGTTATCTGGGCGGCTCAGGCAGGATGGAAATGCCGGTGCCGATGATGAACATCATCAACGGCGGCGCGCACGCCAACAACAACATCGACATGCAGGAATTCATGATCATCCCGGTCGGCGCACCGAGCATCCGCGAAGCGTTGCGTTATGGCGCGGAAGTATTTCACGCATTAAAAAATTTGATCGACAAAAAAGGTATGCCGACCACGGTGGGCGATGAAGGCGGCTTCGCGCCGAATCTGCCCAGCAACGAAGCCGCGCTGCAACTGATTGTAGAAGGCATCGAGGCCGCAGGTTACGTGCCGGGTCAGGATGTGGCGATAGGCGTGGATTGCGCCAGCTCCGAGTTTTACAAGGATGGCTTGTATCATCTCGACTCCGAAGGTCTGAAGCTGACCTCGGCGCAGTTCGTCGATTATCTCGCCAACTGGACGGACAAGTATCCGTTGATCAGCATCGAAGACGGCATGAGCGAACACGACTGGGGTGGCTGGAAACTGCTGACCAAAAAGCTGGGTAAGAATATTCAACTGGTCGGCGATGACGTGTTCGTCACCAACACCAAGATATTCCACGAAGGCATACGCCAAGGCTTGGCGAATTCCATCCTGATCAAGATCAACCAGATCGGCACCCTGACCGAGACCTTCGCCGCGATCGAGATGGCCAAACGTGCGGGATACACCGCCGTGATCTCGCATCGCTCCGGCGAAACCGAAGACACCACCATCGCCGACATCGCGGTCGCCACCAACGTCCTGCAAATCAAGACCGGCTCGATGTCGCGCTCCGACCGCATGGCGAAATACAACCAACTGCTGCGCATCGAAGAAGACCTGGGCGATACCGCCAGCTATCCGGGGCGGGATGCGTATTACCAGCTAGGTTGATTCAAATTCCATTTTCCAGTCATTATTAGGGAATATCGTAGGGGCGCGATTCATCGCGCCCTTTTTCTGGTACATGAACAGATCAGGGCGCGATGAATCTCGCCCGTACCGAATGTGTGGCCCTTGAAAGAGAATCGGAATTAGATGCGTCGTACCGTCACTTTGATTCTGCTGGCCATGCTACTCTTGTTGCAGTACCCGCTGTGGCTGGGCAAGGGCAGTTGGTTGAAAGTGTGGGATCTGAATCGCCAGGTCGAATCGCAGCAACAAATCAACCAGCAGACCCAAACACGCAATGCAGTGCTGGATGCCGAAGTGCGCGACCTCAAGCAAGGCACAGCCGCCATCGAAGAGCGTGCGCGCAGCGAGCTGGGCATGATCAAACGCGACGAAGTGTTCTACCAGGTTCTGGAAAATCCGACTACTCAAACGACGGAGAAGCAGGCAGCGTCATCGCCTGCTTCCGCTGTCTCTGGCGCCCACAAATAATGCGCATCCGATTCTGTGATTGATTACTGAATGATGTTCTCACAACGTCAAATTGTGTTCTGTGTGACGAGCCGCTATCGGAAGAGATTCAACGTCAGGCTTTGGTGCCAAACAAATTATTTGAGCCCCCTGGTTCAAGTCATATGTGGCGCTGCAAAACGAAGTTTCAGAGCAGGGTAACCTTTAGGTTAGCCGGAACTAAAATTTTTTCCGCGCCTTGCATTTGGGCGAACTCTGAATTTTTAGAGGCGTCCTATAGGCAGTATGGGCTGGCTGAATTCGCTATCCGGTTTTACGCCGGCAGGCAACAATCTGCGGCATAATCCAGTTGACTTGCCCGTCCGCTAAATCGGACTCCGCCCACTTTTTCAGGACTAGCTCATAAGAGGTGGTAATGCGACGATTGCGAAGTATCTTGGCGGCAGCGACTCCGCCGCTTGAGGCACGGCATCGGTCGTCCGGGTTGAACACCCGCTTCAATGGAAGCCAATTGGCGTTTGCGGAGTATGTGGCACTTAATCGGGACATGCTTATCAGAACGCACTCCGCATTGGGTGCTGTCAATCTGGAAAAAATTGTTGACGGCAATGCGCCGTTCGAACTGAAACCAAATAATCCATCCCCTCCCCCTGTGCGGAAGGGTCGTCGCGAAGCGGCGGGGAACCCACCGGCCTACTCCTTGCGGGTGTGCAGGGGGAGGACCAGGGAGGGGGTAGAAACTTTATTACCCTGCCGAGAAAAACCTTATCGGCGCGGCGTGCTGCTCACGCATGGCCTGACCGACTCCCCCTACTTCATGCGTCATCTGGCTTGGTTCTTTCAGGAAAATGGCTTTCGTGTCATGGCAGTATTGTTGCCCGGTCATGGTACGCAGCCCGGGGATTTGCTGGATGTAACCTGGCGGGAGTGGGCCAAGGCGGTAGCCTATGGCGCCGACAGGCTGGCCGAGGAGGTTGATGAGATCTATCTGGCGGGGTTCTCCGCCGGCGGCACGCTGAGTGTTTACCAGAGCCTGCGCGATAACCGGGTGCGCGGCCTGTTTTTGTTTGCTCC
>JANONV010000032.1:0-7406 GCA_031421015.1 Gallionella sp.
TCTTAAAGCCGGAGAGAGTTATGCCAAAAATTGTTGATTACCCACGAGCCTCACTCAAGTCAGCCTTAGAACTAGCCAAGGCTGTTGAAGATTTGGGTGGAGAGTGCTCATCAGAGATGGCCGCAGAGCGCCTAAATAAAAAAATAAGCGGTGCATTTAGCGCTCTAATATCCGCTGCAACCAAATTTGGCTTGGTGGTAAGTAAAAGCCAGCGGTTATCAACAGCAGCGCTATATAAGGACTATAACCTCGCTTACACATCCGAGGAAAGCAGTGAAAAACTGCAACAAATGCTGCTTTCCCCCGTCCTTTTTCGAAGTATTTACAATCGATTCGTTGGCAAAGAAATACCAATTGCTCATTTCGAAAAATTATTAATTAGAGAGTTTGAAGTACCGAGTGATCGGGCTTCACGTATAGCATCCTACTTTATTGATGGCGCCAAACAGTCTGGCCTACTAGGGGAAAACAATCGTTTAATTGATATCGTGCCCGGTGAATCCTCCGGTGAAGAAGAACGAGTCAACGCGCAATCAGATAACCCACAGGAAACCAATACTCGGGCACATCAACCCTCTCAACTCCAAGGGAAGGATGACGCTGTATCTTCTCATCTGAAAGTTTATGTCGTAAGGATAACTGGGCCAGGTATTAATTCAACTATTGAAGTACACGAACCAGAGGACATGTTAATCGTGCAGGCAATGTTGAAGAAAGTTGAAAAAGCCCTACAAAGTTCGGAATAAAAAAATAATCCGACACGGGTACAAGCCGTGTCGGATTATGATCTCCCACGGGTTCTTGTAGACCATCCACCGGGAGGCTCGACTTAGATTAACGCATCGAGCTGTACACCAGCGCACATGATGCAACGAATCCTTGCGAGTGTCAAAGGGTCTACAGGAGATTTACATGGCAACTCCACCCTTTCCGGCACCACCGGGAAAAAAGTGGGTTTTCGCTAAATCGTTCCGCCACTATCGTACCGGGAAGATTGTTTTCCCGCGCGTAGCGGAATGCTTTTTCTTTCTAGTGAAAGCTTAATTTAGCTCCCGCCCAGTTAAATGGGCGGGACTATTAAAATATAAATACAGGGGCAGTTCAAGGCTTGCATGAGTCGACTCAAATGCATTTGATTTGAATTGTTTTGCCTGGCGGATTCAAGGATGAAGTGCAATTTTGAGTAACGCTGGTCAGGTGGGCGGGATGCGGTAGCATCGATGCCCTTTGACCGGCAAGTCGAAATTACACAGATGAACTACACACACCTCACCCGAGAAGAACGATACCAGATTTACGCCTTGAAGAAGGCAGGACACAAACAAAACGAGATTGCTGAATTATTAGAGCGCAGCAAATCAACCATCAGCAGAGAGTTGGCCCGTAACCGAGGTGGTCGGGGTTATCGGCCCAAGCAAGCGCAATGTATGGCGGAAGAGCGGCGAGCGATGAATGCCCGAACGATAGACGAAGCGACATGGCAATTTGCTTGTGCGCGGCTCCGAGAACAATGGAGCCCAGACCAAATCAGCAAGCATGCCGAGATCAGCATCGAGACTGTGTATCAGCGTGTCTATGCCGACAAGAGAGAAGGCGGCTCATTATGGAAGCAGCTGCGCTGCCAGAAGCAACGCAAGAAGCGTTACGGCAAGATGGATCGGCGTGGCACGATTCCCAACCGCCTCTTCATCGAAGATCGACCGGCCATCGTTGATACACGAAGCCGGATCGGTGACTGGGAAGCGGATACCGTTATTGGCAAGAGCCACCGCCAAGCGATTGTGAGCATCGTTGAACGTAAGTCTGGTTTTACACTGATTCGCAAGGTTGAGCGCAAAACCGCACTCGCTGTAAGCCAGGCAATGATTGGGCTCTTGCAACCGCACCAGAAGAAGGTGCACACGATTACTTCAGACAACGGCAAGGAATTCGCTGGACACGAAGAGATCGCAAGCAGGCTGAAGGCTGACTTCTACTTCGCCCATCCTTACTCATCGTGGGAGCGAGGAACGAACGAGAACACGAATGGATTGATACGGCAGTATTTCCCAAAGAACCGGGACTTCACCACGATCACACAACAGGAGATTGATATGGCGATGGAGCGATTGAATAACCGTCCCAGAAAACGGCTTGGATACCAGACACCCAATCAGGTATTCTTCAAGTCAGGCGTTGCACTTCAAATTTGAACCCGCGAAATTAGACAATGAAAGGAACAACATGAAAGCTCGCGTCAAATGGGTAGAACAGGTCTCGTTTCTGGGGGAGACCGACAGTAATCACGCAGGGATGATGGACGGCTCGCCCACGGCAGGCGGCCGCAATCTCGGTCCGCGCCCGATGGAAATGCTGCTGATCGGCGCGGGCGGATGCACCAGCTTTGACGTGGTCAGCATCCTGAAAAAAAGCCGTCAGGCGATTTCAGATTGCTATGTGGAACTGGATGCTGAACGCGCCGAAACCGACCCCAAGGTGTTCACCAGGATACACATGCACTTCGTCGTGACCGGCAAGGACATCAAACCGGAGGCGGTTGAGAAAGCCATCAAACTATCGGCCGAAAAATACTGCTCGGCCTCCATCATGCTCGGCCAGACCGCCGTGATCACGCATGATTTTGAGGTGATTGAAAAGCTGTGAAAGGTGAAGCCATGAAAGGCCTCGAAGCGGCCCTCGCACCCGGAGGGTGTGAAACAAAGATCTCAAAACCAAACCCCCTCAATCCCCCTTGTCAGGGGGAGGCAGGTAGCCCCTCCCCTGACAAGGGGAGGCCGGGAGGGGTTTGGTTTTGACGTTTTCTCATTCACTTTTCACATTTCACAATTTTTACACCCAGTAGGAAGCCCCCGTCATCAACTTACTATTCAACTTCATCACCAACTGCACCGGTTGCGGCAATTCCGCGCCGCCTAATGAGGTCGCCATCTCAGCGTGTCCTGTCTCATCGGTGTACATTTGCGCCACGATGGCGCGTCTTTTCTCATCCTGCGGCGGCAACCTATCCAGGTGGCTTTGCAAGTGCTGTCCGACCTGACGTTCGGTTTCGGCGAGAAAACCGAGATTCCATTTATCGCCCAACAGCCCGGCTACCGCGCCGATCGCCAGCGAACCGGTGTACCAGAACGGGTTCAACAAACTCAGGTGCCCGCCCAACTCATGCACGCGCCTGGCAGTCCAGGCGAGATGCTCGGTTTCTTCCTGAGCGGCCTGCTGGAGTGTGCGTTGCACGGCGGGATCGCGCGCCGTCAGCGCCTGCCCCTGATACAAAGCCTGGGCGCAAATCTCGCCGCAGTGATTGACGCGCATCAGCGCGGCGGCATGTTTTTTCTCGGCCTCATCCATGGGCGCATCGGGCACGAAGGCATCGGGATATGCGCGCGCGCTGTGCGCCTGACTGAACAGCGTGCGCAGCCCTTTGTCGAATTCAACGATCAGACGATCCAGATTTAACATGGCACCTCCCGTATAAATATCAAGCAAACACTCGCGCCAATTCTACACCCGGATCATCCGCGCGCATGAACGCCTCGCCCACCAAAAACACGTTCACCCGATGGCCGCGCATCCGCTGTACATCTGCGGTTGTGAGAATACCGCTTTCGGTGACGACAATGCGCTCGGCGGGTATGCGCGGCAGCAAATCCAGCGTGGTTTGCAGACTCACTTCGAAGGTGCGCAGGTTGCGGTTGTTCACGCCGATCAGCGGAGTGGTGAGTTGCAGCGCGGCATCCAGTTCCTCGCCATTGTGTACTTCCACCAGTACCGCCATGCCGAGGCTGTGCGCCAACGTTTCGAACGCCTGCATATGCTTGATCGTCAGCGCTGCGGCAATCAACAGGATCGCATCCGCCCCCATCGAGCGCGACTGGTAAATCTGGTATTCGTCCACGATGAAATCCTTGCGCAACACCGGCAAGGCACAAGCCGCGCGCGCTTGTTGCAAGTGATCCGCGCTGCCTTGAAAGAACTGTTCGTCGGTCAACACCGACAGACAGGCCGCGCCATGTCGCGCATAGCTCGCGGCGATCTCGGCAGGGTGAAAATCCACACGCAGCACACCCTTGCTCGGGCTGGCCTTCTTGATCTCTGCGATCACCGCGGGTTTGCCGGCAGCGATTTTGGCGCGTATCGCACCGACGAAATCCCGCGCAGGCTCGGCCTGCTCGGCTTCGGTGCGCAATTGCGGCAAGGGCTTGGCTGGTTTTGCGGCAGCTACCTCCTGCGCCTTTACCGCTAGTATCTTGTTGAGTATGTCGGACATTGCTGCGTCTGCATTTAAGAAGTCGCGCATTTTACCCCAAGTGCTAAAATGCGCCCTGATTCAAAACACATGGAATGTCATGCAGAACATCAAGGAATACATGAAGGGCGTCGGACAGGCTGCACGTGCGGCTTCGCGGCTGATGGCGCAGGCTGACACCGCCGCCAAGAACCGCGCACTGACCGGGATCGCCGCCGCGCTGCAAAGCCAATCGGCGCAACTGCTTGCGGCGAACGCCAAAGATGTCGCGGCGGCGCGCGCCGGCGGGCTGGACGACGCCTCGGTGGATAGACTGACACTGACCGAAAAATCCGTGCGCGACATGGCCGAAGGGCTGCTGCAAATCGCGCAACTGCCAGACCTGATCGGCGCGATCAGCGACATGAGCTATCGCCCGTCCGGCATTCAGGTCGGCAAGATGCGCGTGCCGCTCGGCGTGATCGGCATCATTTACGAATCGCGCCCCAATGTGACTGCGGATGCCGCCGGACTGTGTCTGAAATCCGGCAACGCGGCGATTTTGCGCGGCGGCTCGGAGGCGATACATTCCAATCAGGCCATCGCCGCTTGCGTGCATGCCGGGCTGCGCGTTGCCGGACTGCCGGAGACCGCGGTGCAGGTCGTCGCCACCACGGATCGCGCCGCAGTGGGCGAACTCATCACCATGAAGGAATATGTGGACGTGATCGTGCCGCGCGGCGGCAAGAGTCTGATCGAACGCATTTCCGAAGACGCGCGCATTCCGGTTATCAAGCATCTGCACGGCGTCTGTCATGTCTATATCGACGACGAGGCCGATCTGAACAAGGCGATACGCATCGCCGACAACGCCAAGACGCAGCGCTATGGCGTGTGCAACGCGATGGAGACGCTGCTGGTCGCGCAAAGTGTTGCCGCAAAAGTTCTGCCTGAGCTATGCAAAATTTATCTTGATAAAAATGTCGAGTTGCGCGGCGATGACGCGGCGCGCGCGCTGGTCAAACAGATGAAGGTTGCGACCGAACAAGACTGGCTCACCGAATATCTCGCGCCGATACTCGCGGTGCGGGTGGTGGCCGGTCTGGATGAAGCCATCGCGCACATCGGCACCTATGGCTCGCAACACACCGACAGCATCGTCACGGAAAATTACACCAAGGCGATGCGCTTTTTGCGCGAAGTGGATTCCAGCTCGGTGATGGTGAACGCCTCGACGCGCTTCGCCGATGGTTTTGAATACGGCCTCGGCGCAGAGATCGGCATCTCCACCGACAAACTGCACGCGCGCGGCCCGGTCGGGCTGGAAGGGCTGACCTCGCAGAAGTTTATCGTTTTAGGCAGCGGGCAAATCAGAAATTAGTAGGGTGCGCTTGCGCACCATTGTTGATTTTTGGTGCGCAAGCGCACCCTACCTTAACTCACAAGAGAGAAATCAAGCATGAGCCAAACCATCGAAGTGAAAGTGCCGGACATCGGCGACTTCAAGGATATTCCGGTCATCGAAATATTGGTGAAAGTGGGCGACAAAGTAGAAGCTGAGCAATCGCTCATTACACTGGAAACCGACAAAGCCGTGATGGAAATGCCCTGCCCCGCTGCGGGCGTGGTGAAAGCAATTAAGGTCAAGGTTGGTGATAAGGTTTCGCAAGGCAGCGTGATCCTGACATTGGAAGCAAAGGCGAAAACCCCAACCCCTCCTAACCTCCCCTTGTCAGGGGAGGAACCCACTCCTCCCCTGACAAGGGGAGGCCGGGAGGGGTTTACACCTCAATCCTCGATCCCCAATCCTCGATCCTTCATCAAAGGCGACCCTTCGACAAGCTCAGGGCAGGCCATGCACGCCGAAGTGCTGGTTCTCGGCGCCGGCCCCGGCGGCTACACCGCCGCGTTCCGCGCGGCCGATCTGGGCAAGCAGGTGGTGCTGATCGAAAAATACGCCAGCCTGGGCGGCGTGTGCCTGAATGTCGGCTGCATTCCGTCCAAGGCATTGCTGCATGTGGCCAAGGTAATTGCCGAAGCCGAGGAAGTCGCACATCAGGGCGAGACTTTCAGCAAACCCAAAATAGACATCAAGCAAATTCTCGCTTGGAAAGAAAGCATCGTCAGCAAACTCACCGGCGGTTTAAAACAGCTCGCCAAACAACGCAAGGTGCAGGTGGTGCATGGCACCGCGAAATTCGTCGGCGCAAACAGCGTGGTGGTCAAGACCGCCGAAGGCAGCAAGACCATCAGCTTCGATACCGCCATCATCGCGGCGGGTTCCAGCGTGGCGCGCATCCCCGGCTTCCCCTATGACGACCCGCGCATCATCGACTCCACCGGCGCGTTGCAATTGCAGGATGTACCCAAGCGCATGCTGATCGTCGGCGGCGGCATCATCGGGCTGGAAATGGCCACGGTGTACGACGCGCTGGGTTCCAAAATAAGCGTGGTTGAATTAGCCGACGGGCTGATCCCCGGCGCGGATCGCGACCTGGTGCGTCCGCTGCACAAGCGCATCGAGAAACGTTACGAGGCGATTTACCTGAAGACCAAGGTCAATAAGATCGAAGCGTTGAAAAATGGCTTGAAGGTGCATTTCGAAGGCGAGCAAGCGCCCGATCCGCAACTGTATGACCGCGTGCTGATGGCCGTCGGTCGCCGTCCCAACGGGCGCGACATCGGCGCGGATGTCGCAGGAGTGACCGTCAACGAGCGCGGCTTCATCCCGGTGAACCAGCAGATGCGCACCAACGTGCCGCACATCTATGCGATCGGCGATATCGTCGGCGACCCGATGCTGGCGCACAAAGCGGTGCACGAAGGCAAGGTCGCGGCGGAAGTCATCGCCGGACATCATGCCGCGTTCGAGCCGCTGACCATTCCTTCGGTCGCCTACACCGATCCCGAGATCGCATGGATGGGTCTGACCGAAACCCAAGCCAAGGCGCAAGGCATCGAGTATGAAAAAGCCAACTTCCCGTGGGCAGCATCGGGACGCGCGTTGTCGGTCGGCCGCGAAGAAGGCGCGACCAAGGTGCTGCTCGATCCCAAGACGCGCCGCATTTTGGGCGCAGGCATCGTCGGCGTGAATGCCGGTGAATTGATCGCCGAAGCGGTGCTCGCCTTGGAAATGGGCGCAGACATGGAAGACATCGGCCTGACCATCCACCCGCACCCGACC
>JANONV010000033.1:0-2665 GCA_031421015.1 Gallionella sp.
ATACGCGGCTCTTATGCCGGCGCATTGGGCATTCCGCAATTCATGCCGAGCAGCTATCGCAACTATGCGGTGGATTTCAACGGCAACCACAAGATCGATTTATTGAACGAGGCCAAAGATGCGATAGGCAGCGTCGCCAACTACCTGCAAGGCTATGGTTGGGATACCGGCATACCGCCGAAGAACTCTTTGCCGGGCACCCGAAAGACAGGCGATTCGCTGCCTCGTGGAGGCGCGCAGTTAAAACAGCCGATTGCCGTGCCGGCGTTGGTCGGCGAAAACAACAGTGTCGGAGAGACCGCAGCCACGCGCACCCTCATGGCATGGGCGGAGGCGGGGGTGGTGCCGGGCGAAAATATCGCCCATGATGAGACTGCGCGCCTGATCGATTTTACGCTGGCAGAGGGCAAGGAGTTCTGGCTGGTGTTCAATAATTTCGAGGTCATCACGCGCTACAACAATAGCGATTTCTACGCGATGACGGTGTTCCAATTGGCGGAAGCATTGAAACAGGCGCGCAGCACTAGCGCAGCGAAGTAATGCGCCGCGCGCCGTTGTAGTTGCGCCGCCAATAATCGCTCAGAATGTTTTCTACGCTAACGCTTCCTCCGCTGCTGGGTGCATGGATGAAGCGGTCGTCGCCCAGATAAATTCCGACATGTGAAAATTTGCGCTGCAGGGTGTTGAAAAAAACCAGGTCGCCGGCGCGCAGATCGTTCGGGTGTACCGGTTTGCCGACATGACTGATTTCAACGGCGCTGCGCGGCAAATTGATACCCAAGGAATGACGGTACACATGACCGACATACCCGCTGCAATCGAAGCCGGCTTTCGGCGAATTTCCACCATATTTGTACGGTGTGCCGATCAGGCTCCTGGCATAGGACGTGAAGCTGCCGGCATCGCCACGCTGCGCCTGCACAGGCTTATCCGATGCGCAAGCGCCAAGCGCCAAAACGGATAACAGCAGGATGAATCCACCCAACCGCAACGGCCTGTCGGCTGCCGCGTGCATGAGGGTGGTCAGCCTTTTTTGGGCGCCGGACAAGTGTTCATGCCCAACAAAGCGTAGACGGGACAAAAGCTGAAGATGCTGGTCAGCAACGGAACTACGCCGATCCAGCCCCACACGCCGACCGTTCCGGTGGCAGCCAGCGTGATCAACACCAGTCCGACAACTGCGCGTAATACGCGATCAATAGTGCCTACGTTGAGTTTCATTTTAAGCTCCTTGTAATGGGTTTAGGGAAGGATATGATATAGGAAAATGCGTGTCGTTGCTGCACCGATGAAACGGGACAGGAATTACTCCGGGCGCATCTGCGGGAACAGGATCACATCGCGGATGCTGGCGCTGTCGGTCAATAGCATGACCAGCCTGTCGATGCCGATACCCTCTCCGGCGGTGGGCGGCAGGCCGTATTCCAGCGCGCGCACGTAGTCGTTGTCCTTGAACATCGCTTCTTCATCCCCGGCGTCTTTCGCCGCGACCTGCGCGTCGAAACGCGCGGCCTGGTCTTCCGGGTCGTTCAATTCGGAGAAGCCATTGGCGATTTCACGTCCGACGATGAACAGCTCGAAGCGTTCGGTAATCGCTGGATTCTTATCGCTGCTGCGCGCCAGCGGCGAGACTTCCACCGGGTAGTCGATGATGAAGGTCGGCTCGAACAATTGCGCCTCGGCCAACTCCTCGAACAGCGACAACTGCAATCCGCCGATGCCGTCCTGCGGCTTGTATTTGGCTTTCAGGTCTTCCAGTTCAGCGATTACAAACTCGCGGTCGTCGAGTTGCGCGGTGGTGAATTGCGGATGGTATTTCTGGATCGCCTGCACCATGGTCAGCCGGTGGAAGGGCTTGCCCAGATCCATCTGTTTGCCCTGATAGCTGATCAGCGTCGTGCCCAAAACCTGTTGCGCCACTTCGCGGAACAGGCTTTCGCTGAAGTCCATCAGGTAGCGGTAATCGCGATACGCCTCGTAGAATTCCAGCATGGTGAATTCCGGGTTGTGGCGCGTGGACAGACCCTCGTTGCGGAAGTTTCGGTTGATCTCGAATACCTTCTCGAAGCCGCCCACCACCAGCCGCTTCAAATACAGTTCAGGCGCGATGCGCAGATACATTTTCATGTCCAGCGCGTTGTGATGCGTCTCGAACGGCTTGGCCGCTGCGCCGCCGGGGATCGGCTGCATCATCGGTGTCTCCACTTCCAGATAGCCGTGACGGATGAAGAATTCGCGTATCGTCTGGATGATCCTGGTGCGCGTGATGAACACTTTGCGCGCGTCCTCGTTGGTGATCAGATCGAGATAACGCTGGCGATATTTCTGCTCCTGATCGGTCAGGCCGTGGAATTTTTCCGGTAGCGGGCGTAGCGCCTTGGTCAGCAGACGCACTTGCGACACACGCACGGAAAGCTCGCCGGTCTTGGTCTTGAACAGCACGCCGATCGCGCCGAGGATGTCGCCGAGGTCGTGATGCTTGAACGCGTTGTGCGCTTCCTCGCCGGTGTCATTATTGCTGATGAACAACTGGATCCGCCCGCTCATGTCCTGCAACGTGGCAAAGCTGGCCTTGCCCATCACGCGCTTCAGCATCATGCGCCCGGCCACCGCAACGTGAACTTGCGCGGCCTCCAGTTCGTCATGGGTACGCCCGCCGAACTCG
>JANONV010000034.1:0-4726 GCA_031421015.1 Gallionella sp.
CCCGCCTTCGTGGATTTTCTCGCCGACACGGAAACCATCGACCTCACTGCCTGGGTGTAGATTCGTCAGATCCATCATTCAGTTTCCTGTCTCCAGTCGGCGCGCCAACCTTTCCGGTAAACCGGCGGCGCGGATTTTACGAGCGGCACTCCAGTGGTCATATGGAACCCGAAAGAAAGTAAGTGTCTCGCGTTGCTGATCATGAAGAACGTATGCCGCAGCGGGGTTACCGTCACGCGGCTGTCCCACTGATCCCGCGATGGCGAGCCACTGGCGGCGCGGCGTAAGCGGAATCGCCTTGCCGGGGACCGGAGTAAAAACATGCACCGCCCCACTCCCCGTGGTGTAATAGAGTACCTGATGATGCACATGACCAACAATGGTAAGTGGCAAGCTGGATGCCGCCATGCATTTCGCGGCAGCAACCGTATTGTCTATGTAAGACCATCGTTCCGGGGAATCGGCGCTGGCATGAACATAGAAGGAATCGCCATCCTGCGCCGTCAGCGGCAAGGCTAGCAGAAAATCGCGCTGCGCTTGCCGCAACTGATCCCGTGTCCAATAAATCACGTCGCGCGCGTAATACGGCATTCTCTCGCACAGTCCGCCAAGCACTGCCTCGTCATGGTTGCCCTGCACCGCCAGGGCGCCGTCACTCACCATCGGCGCAATTATATCAAGGCAGGCTATTGGATCCGCGCCATAGCCCAGCAGATCGCCAAGAAAAACATATTGCTCCGCCCCCTGCGAGCGGGCATGGGCCAGGCAAGCGAGCAAGGCCTCAAGGTTGCTGTGAATATCGGACAGGACAGCTATTTTCATCTCAGCATCGCCATTTTAAACCCTCGCTTTCCCGCCCTACCGAGTTCAACACCTTCCTTACCGGTGTGGGAATCGCGGCATTCAGCGCATCATCGACATCCAGCCACATCGCTCCCGGCTGCGTAGCCATCTGCGGCTTGCGCCGCAGCTCGATCAGTAGCGGTGCGATGTGCAACCGAAAATGGGTGAAGCTGTGAGTGAATGTTGGAAGCGCCTCGCACGAATTACCAGCCCGTTCGTGGCGAGATATTGAACCACAGTGAGCGCGATCAAGTCTATTCCCCTTTGATACGCCATATGCACCCTGCGCTGAACCTGTCAAAGCATCAGGACAAATGGACTCTATACCCCTTTGCGCACACCAAACCAACGCTGCTACCTTGTCAGCAAATTGCGGCGGACACCACAACCCACCCCAGATCCCGCTACCGGGGCGCTTCTCCAACAGGATGTCATTGCCGTGCATCAGCAATAAAAACGTACTGTGTCTTTCCGGCACGGCTTTGCGCGGACGCGGGGTGGGCAACTCATTGACCCGTCCACTTTGAAATGCAACGCAATCACTTTGCACCGGACACTCAGCGCACTTCGGCTTGCTGCGTGTGCACAGTGTCGCGCCCAAGTCCATCTGTGCTTGTATGTAACGGGCAATTCCATTGTTAAAACTGCCCCTCTCCCCAGCCCTCCCCCGCGAGGGGGGAGGGGGTAGCAGCGCTTCGGCCTGTTGCCATAGCCGGGCTTCTACAGCTTTTTGGCTTGGTGACCCGCTGATGCCGCGGTAGCGCGCCAGCACGCGCTTGACGTTGCCATCCAGTATCGCACGGCGTTCATGGTAGGCCAGCGCGCAGATCGCGGCAGCGGTGGAGCACCCGATGCCGGGCAGCTCAAGGATCTGTTCGAAATCGCGCGGGAATTCTCCGCCATATTGCTCGACGATGATCTGCGCTGCGCGGTGCAGGTTGCGTCCGCGCGCGTAGTAGCCAAGGCCGCTCCAGCGGGTTAGCACTTGCTCTTCTGTCGCGGCAGCGAGTGCGGCGATAGTTGGGAACGAGGCGATGAAGCGTTGGTAATACGGAATGACGGTGGCGACCTGCGTCTGTTGCAACATGATCTCGGACAGCCACACGCGGTAAGCATCCATGCCTTGCCACGGCAGATCGTGGCGGCCATGTTGCTCTTGCCAGCGGATGAGGCGGAAAGCGAAGTTATGCATACGGATTCAACCCACCCCAACCATCCCTTGTCAGGGAGGGAGCGTAACAGGAACAGCGGCTCCTCCCCTGACAAGGGGAGGCAGGGAGGGGTTGCATAGCGATTATTTGAACAGCCCTTTCAAGCCCTTTTTCAATTCATCCTGCACCTTGGTTTTGGCATCTTCTATTACTTTGGCTTTCACTTCTTCTTTTTTCTCGTCGATCTTTTGCTTGGCGACATCGGCGAGCAGCGCGCCGTAATCAATTTTGAACTTAAGCGCATCGAATGGACCGCTCACGTTCACCGGCAATGTTCCCGTTCTACCCTGCTCGGTCCTGGCAAATGTGGCCTTGGCGTTGTAGTTCAGACTGTCATGTCCGATGTCGATGTCGCCATTGCCGCTAAGACGCAATACCGTGGATTTCACTGCAAGGTCATCATTATGCGCCACGCCGTTAAGCACCTTGAAGGTGGCCTTAAACTCGCTGAATTCTGTTTTCTCGCTCTTGTCCACCCCCAATGTCTGCGCTTTGGTGTCCTTGCCCAGATTCTGTATTCCCTGCACCAGCTTGTTGAGGTTGATGCCCCTGATCGCCCCGTTCGCCAGGTTCACCGATAAATTTCCGTTCAGCGCTTTTTTCAGCGCGCTGACGGTGTTGCCCTGCGTGGTGAGATCGAGCGCTATATTGCCCTTGCCTTCAGCCAACTCCAGATCGGCGGCATCTTTTAATAACGGTGCGATGTCGATACCGCTGAACTTCTGGTTGATGGCAAAGCTGGATTTCGCGGCGTCCACCGCCACCCTGCCCTCGATGCTGCCCTGATACAACTTGGCAGATAGCGGATTGATATTCACCAGCCCGTTAAGCGCTTTCACATCCACGCGCAACTGCTTGGATTTCACGTTCATCACCTTCAATGCGCCGACACGCAGGCTGCCGTCCAGATTGAGCTTGCGCAGCGCGGACAGATCCAGCGGTTGCTCCGGCTCCTTTGATTGAGGCTTAGCTGCTTCGGTGGATTTTTTCGGCAAATACAAATCGGCATCGAACTGATCTACATCCACATCGAACTTGATCGCCGGTTCGGTAAAGCCTTTCACGCCAACTTTGGCCTTGACCTGGCTTTGCAGCAAGCCACCGGCAAGATTCGCCTGCACGCTTTGTTTCAGGGCGTCCAACTGCACGCTGCCCTTCATCTCGCTGCTCACCGATTTGTTCGGCAGCTTGTCGCCGGTAGCAGTCACCGCCACGCTGAGGTTGCTCAGATTAAATTGCTGCGTTTTGATACTGCCCGACAGCGGCGAATTGAGTTTCACCTTGAAAGCCTGTTCGGGCTGCTTCACATCCAGATCCAGACTCAGCGCGCTGACCTTGAACGATTGCGCGTTGCCTTCCACACCGGGCAGCGACAAGCTGGCGACGATATTGCCGAAATCCGCATCCAGCTTGGCGTTCAGTGTCAGCTTGGCGCCGGAATATTTGTCCTTGGTGAGGCTCAGCGACGGTGCGTCCAGCGCAACCTCGAACCTGTCTTTTACCTTTACGCCGCTCGCATCCAACGCGAATTTCTTCGCGGTGAATTCCTGGGTAGTCAGGTCCGCACTCACATCGCCGCTGGTTTTCACTTTCAGGTTGCTGATATCCAGAGCCGCGCCGCTGGCCTGCAAATCCAGCCCTTCCATCTGATATTTTTGCTTGTCCGGATCGAAGGTCAGCGTGGTCTTGAGTTGCGCGGTGAAATCCAGCTTGGGCTGATTGGCCTGTATGCCAGCCGACAATTCGATCTTGCCCGGCACGCCGATGGCGATGCGTCCGGTCCTGAGATTCAGATCCTTGATGGCGTATTGCGCACCGCTGGCTTCATCTCTGTAAGTGAGATTGGTTTTTTCCACGGACACCGATGCGATGTCGAATTTCACCGGCAGGCCACCGGCATCCTTGTTCTGTTGCGGTTTCTGTTCGGCCTGACCGAGCAGGTCGTCGATGTTGGTCGTGCCATCCTTGCGCTTGACCAGCGTGGCTTTCAGCCCGCTCACCGCCACTTCGTCCACCACCACCCGCTTGCGCAGCAATGGCATCAGGGCAAGCGAGACACGCGCAGACTCGATCGCCGCGAATTCCTTGTCATTCCCGAACTCGGACAGCGATACCTTGCTCAGACTCGCGCCGATGCTGGGGTAGAACGACAGCTTGATATCACCGTCCAGGCGCAGATTGCGCTGCTTGCCGTCCTTCACCGCCTGAATGATTTTGCCTTTGTAGTCGTTGGGATCGAAAGTAACCACCACGTAAACGACCCCGGCCACGGCCACCCCAATCACCGCACCCACACCCCAAAATGTATATTTGATGGCTTTGTTCATGCTCGCCCCGCAAAAAAATAGAAGCAGATTATAGCAGGTGTTTATTTACCTACTTTCCCCGAGAGTCTCGCCAATTCATGGTGAAATAATCCAAGCCGGCAATTCACGTTGGCCCTCGTGCAACCCCCAATTCGACGGCAAAATGTTGATCGAGGTTAACCATATGAACGTTACCGTGCCACGCATTGTCAATTTCACAGAAATCCGGGACAGCCCGGTGTGACGCTCCCAAAACTGCCCGGCATGTCAATGTCAAAATTTATGGTCTATCCATCGCGAATGTGATAACTTCCTGAAAGTTTAAATTCACGCTCAAGGAGAACAAGGCATGTCGCAAGTATTTAC
>JANONV010000035.1:0-12331 GCA_031421015.1 Gallionella sp.
CAATTTATTCGGGGTGCCGCCGATCGAACCTGCCCCCATCGTGATGACCACATCGCCATCGCGCGCCATCTGCATGATCGCTTGCGGCATGTCCTGTATATCCTCGACGAACACCGCTTCGCTCTGTCCTGCCACACGCAATGCGTGCATCAGCGCGCGCCCGTCTGCAGCGGCGATGGGCGGCTCGCCTGCCGCATACACTTCCGCCAACACCAGCGCATCCACGCCGCACAGCACTTTCACAAAATCCTCAAATAAATCACGAGTCCGCGTATAGCGATGCGGCTGAAACGCCAGCACCAGACGCTTGTTTGGAAACGCGCCGCGCGCTGCAGCCAGGGTCGCTACCATCTCCGCCGGATGGTGTCCGTAGTCGTCGATTAAAACAAAGCTGCCTCCCCCCTTTTCAGGGGAGGCAACGATTGCCCTCTCCCCCAAGAATTGAAGATTGTTTTTCTCGTTTGCTCTTTCTCCCGCTTGCGGGGGAAAGTTGGATAGGGGGTAAAGCGGGGGAGAGTTGGAGAGGGGGTGCTCGGGCAACGCGATTTCCCCATAGCGCTGGAAACGTCTGCCCACACCCTGAAACTCTGCCAACGCCGCGATGATCGCATCATGCGCAACGCCCACTTCCAGTGCGATCGCTATCGCGGCGAGAGAGTTCAGCACGTTGTGCATGCCCGCCAGATTAAGGGTGATATCCAAATCTTTAGGCTGGCCATTCTGTCTGCATTGCGCGGTGAAGCGCATCTGTCCGCCCTGATGGCGGACGTTCACGGCGCGGATTTGCGCGCCTTCGCTGAAACCGTAAGTCGTCACCGGCTTGCTGATGCGCGGCAGTATCTCGCGCACGTTGGCGTCGTCCATGCACAGCATCGCCCTTCCATAGAACGGCAGGTTCTCGACGAAATCCACGAACGCCTGCTTGAGCCGCCCGAAATCGTGGCCGTAGGTTTCCATGTGGTCGGCGTCAATATTGGTGATCACCGCGAGTATCGGCTGCAAATGCAGGAACGATGCATCCGATTCGTCGGCTTCGACCACGATGAACTCGCCCGTACCCAGCCTGGCGTTGCTGCCGCTGCTGTTCAGTTTTCCGCCGATCACAAAGGTCGGGTCGAGTCCGCCCCTGGCTAATATGCTGGCTGTCAGCGAGGTGGTGGTGGTCTTGCCATGGGTGCCCGCCACGGCGATGCCCTGGCGCAAGCGCATCAACTCGGCCAGCATCATCGCGCGCGGCACCACCGGTATCCGGCGCGCCCGCGCGGCCAGCACTTCCGGATTATCCGGCCCCACGGCGGTGGACACCACCACCGCATCGGCATTGGTCAGATGCTGTTCCGCGTGGCCGATATATACCGTTGCGCCCAGTTTCTTGAGGCGTTTCGTGGCGACGCTGTGGCTGAGATCGGAACCGCTCACTTGATAGCCAAGATTGAGCAGCACCTCGGCGATGCCGCTCATGCCGGCGCCGCCGATGCCAACGAAGTGCAGATGTTTGACTTTATGTTTCATATAAATTTTCTGAAACGTGAACTGCAAACCCCTCCCAGCCTCCCCTTATCAGGGGAGGAGCGACCAACTTCCCCCCTGACAAGGGGGGATCGAGGGGGGTTGATTTTGACGTTTAACATTTCACTTTTCACAGTTAGCCAGCTAATTCGTTGCATACCTGCGCCACTACAAATGCCGCATCCGCCTTGGCCGCGCTGCGCGCCTGTTGCGCCATCGCCAATAACTTTGCTCGGCCACGCTCGCCATCCGACAGCTCGCGCAGCAACTGCGCCAGTTTTTCCGCGCTCAGTTCGCTTTGCGGCAGCAACACCGCAGCATTGCGATCGGAGAGAAAGCGCGCGTTGTGCGCCTGGTGATCGTCCACCGCAAACGGGAACGGGATCAGAATGCTCGCCACGCCCGCAGCGGCAAGCTCCGCGACCGTCAGCGCGCCGGCGCGGCAAATCACCAGGTCGGCATTGGCGTAGTGCTTCGCCATTTCGTCTATGAACGGTTTGATGTCGGCCTGCACACCGGCCTGTTGATATGCCCGCTTCACCGCTTCGGAATGCTGCTTGCCGGTCTGATGGATCACGTTGGGGCGCTTATCCTGCGGGAGCAGCGCCAGCGCTTGCGGCAGGACTTCGTTGATCGCCTTCGCCCCCAAACTGCCACCGACCACCAGCACATTCAACTTGCCATTGCGTGCGGCATAACGCTGCCGGGGATCGGGCAATGCGGCAATATCGCTGCGCACCGGATTGCCGCACCATATCGTTTTCGGCAACACCTCGGGGAAACCGCTCAGCACTTTTTGCGCGATGCGTGCCAGCGCCTTGTTGCTCCACCCCGCGACGGAGTTTTGTTCGTGTATCACCAGCGGACGGCGCAGCAATGCCGCCATCAGCCCGCACGGTAAAGTGATGTAGCCGCCCATGCCCAGCACCACGTCGGGACGGGAACGGAATATCGCGACCGCGCTCTGCCACAGCGCGACCGGCAGATCGAACGGCAACAGCAACAGACGCAGCAAACCCTTGCCGCGCACACCGGAAAATCGCACCCACGCCATCGTGTAACCATGCCTCGGCACAATATCCGCTTCCATGCTGTTGGGCGCGCCCAGCCAGGTCACCCGCCAGCCCTGCGCGCGCAGGATGTCGGCGACTGCGAGCGCCGGAAAAATGTGGCCGCCGGTTCCGCCGGCCATGATGAGAATGGAGTGGCTCACGGAGCCACTCCATTCTCAGAGGACAGAAGACAGAAGACAGAAGACAGATTGTTGTGTGCCGCTACGCGGCATTCTTTATCGAAGACGCGGCGCAGCCGCGACAGCACTGCTGTCCTCTGTCCTCTGTTCTCTGTCCTCTGATGCCTCATACCGGAAGTCCTCGCGCAATCCTTCTGTTCTCGTAATCCACTTTCAGCAGCAGCGCCGCCGCGACGCAATTCACCACAATGCTGCTGCCGCCAAAACTCAAGAACGGCAAGGTCAAACCTTTGGTCGGCAGCACGCCCATGTTCACGCCGATGTTGATCATCGCCTGCACGCCGATCCATACGCCGATGCCTTGCGCGACCAGCGCTGCAAAGTTGCGCTCCAGGAACGCGGCATGGCGTCCGATCTGAAACGCGCGCGCCACCAGCAGTGCGAACAACACGATCACCACAGTCACACCGATCAGCCCCAACTCTTCGCCGATCACCGCCATCAGGAAATCGGTGTGCGCTTCCGGCAGATAGAACAGCTTTTCCACACTGCCGCCCAGCCCCACGCCCAACCACTCGCCGCGCCCGAAGGCGATCAGCGCGTGGCTCAATTGATAGCCTTTGCCGTAGGGGTCGGACCATGGATCCATGAAACCGATGACGCGCTGCATCCGGTAGGGCGAAGCAAATATCAGCGCGGCTAACGCCAGCGGAAACGCGACCAGCAGCCCCGCGAACACTTTGAGATTGAAGCCGCCCAGCCACAGGGTGCATAGCGCGATCACACAAATCACCACCAGCGCGCCCAGATCCGGCTGTTGCAGCAACAGTCCGCCGATCAGCACCATCACCACCAGCATCGGCACGAAAGCCTTGCTGAACAAGTGGCCGACCTTGCTCTTGCGCGCCGTGTAATCGGCTGCGTACAGCACCACGAACAGCTTCATCAATTCGGAAGGCTGGAAATTGAAGACATACATAGATATCCAGCGGCGGCTGCCGTTCACTTCGCGCCCGATGCCGGGGATCAGCACCAGCACCAGCAAAGCCGCCCCGATCAAAAACAGATAAGGCGCATAGGTTTGCCATATCTGCGACGGCGCCTGGAAGACAAACACTCCGGCGACCAAGCCCACGACGATGTACACGCCATGACGCAACAAATAATAGGCCGGCTGATAGCCGGTGAATTTGTTGGCCTCCGCCGTGGCGATCGAGGCGGAATACACCATCACCAAACCCAGTGCGAGCAGGCTTATCAATACCCAGATCAGCAATTCGTCGAATCGCGCTTGTGGCGGACGGGTGCGTGTTTTGACTGCGAACGGGTGGGGGTGAAACCCCCGGGCATTCGCCGGCGCACTCCCTGCGGGTGCTAGTGATGCCATGCGCCCTCCTTGTCCAACTCGCGCACAGCTTCGACAAACACCTCGGCGCGATGCGCATAGTTGCGGAACATGTCAAAGCTGGCACAGGCCGGCGACAGCAATACCGCGTCTCCGCTTTGCGCCAGTTGTGATGCCTGTTGCACGGCATCGCTCATATCCCTGGCGCGCACCACCGGAACACCGCAATCGTGCAGCGCTTCCGCGATCAACCCGGCATCGCGCCCGATCAACATTACGGCGCGGGCATGTTTGCCCACTGCCGGACCGAGCGGCGAAAAATCCTGTCCCTTGCCCTCGCCACCCGCGATCAATACCGCCTTGCGTCCCAGACCTTCGAGCGCGGCCACGGTCGCGCCCACGTTGGTGCCTTTTGAATCGTCGTAATAGATCACGCCGCTGATTTCTGCGACACGCTCGACGCGGTGCGACAGGCCTTTAAAGCTGCGCAGCGCGGCCAGCATCGCCGGCATCGGCAAATCGATTGCGCTGCATAACGCCAGCGCAGCCAGGGCGTTCGCGGCATTATGCGATCCGGCGACTTGCAATTCGGCGGTTTTAAGCAATGGATGAGTCCCCTGCGCCAACCAGTCTTCGCCTTTCTCTTGCACGATGCCGAAATCTTTCGCGCTGCCCGGCGCGCTTAAGCCAAACGTGATCTGCGCACATCCGTCGCGCGCCATCGCCATGCTGCGCGCATCGTCGCGATTCAACACTTGAACTGCCGCCCCGTCGAAAATACGCGCCTTGGCAGCGCTGTATTCATTCATATCGGCATAGCGATCCAGATGATCTTCGCTGATATTCAACACCGCAGCGGCATCTGCATTCAGCGTCGCGGTGGTTTCCAACTGGAAACTGGATAGCTCCAGCACCCAGATTTCCGGCTGCTTGTCGCCGCGCAGCATCAGCGCATCCAATACGGCCGGTGAAATATTCCCCGCCGCAACGGTATCCTTGCCCGCCGCCTTGCACAGATGCTCCGCCATGCTGGTGACGGTGCTCTTGCCGTTCGACCCGGTGATCGCGATGAGACGAGGACTGGGGACTGAGGACTGAGTGCTGAGGTGTTGTGCGAACAGTTCAATATCGCCCACCACCGGAATACCGCATGCCACGGCGCGCGCCACCACCGGATCATGTAGCGACACGCCGGGACTGATGGCGATCAGATCCACACCGATGAACAAATCGTCATCGAATGCGCCGCAAAATATCAGCGGGTCGATCAGATATTTTTTTGCCTCGGCCAAACCCGGCGGGCTGCTGCGGCTGTCCGCTGCAATCACGTGCGCACCCTGCGCTTTCAGATAGCGCAGCATGGACAGGCCGGTCTCACCGAGACCCAGCACCAGCACTGATTTGTTATACAAGTTTTGCAATGCATCTCCTTGAAAGCAGTCGTTAGTCGCTAGACGTTAGTTAAATCAAAACCCGCGCAGCGGACAACATCAACTAACTACTAGCGACTAACGACCAGCGACTGCACTACCTCAGCTTCAACGTCGCCAATCCCACCAGCACCAGCAACATTGTGATGATCCAGAATCTCACCACCACCTGATTCTCTTTCCAGCCCTTCAATTCATAGTGATGATGCAGCGGCGCCATGCGGAACACGCGCCTGCCGGTCAGTTTGAATGAGGCCACCTGGATCATCACCGACACTGCCTCGATCACGAACACGCCGCCCATGATGAACAGCACCAGTTCCTGGCGCACGATCACCGCCACCGTGCCGAGCGCCGCGCCGAGCGCCAGCGCGCCGACATCGCCCATGAACACTTCGGCGGGATAGGCGTTGAACCACAGGAAAGCCAGCCCGGCTCCGGCAATCGCACCGCAGAACACCGCCAGCTCGCCCGCGCCCGGGATGTAAGGAATGCCCAGATATTTCGAGAACACCGCGTTGCCGGCCACATAGGCGAATATCGCCAGCGCGCCGCTCACCATCACGGTGGGCATGATGGCCAGACCGTCCAGGCCATCGGTCAGGTTCACCGCGTTGCTGGTGCCGACAATGACCAAGTAGGCCAGCGCGATGAACAGGAACGCCGTGAGCGGGAACACCAGAAACTTCAGGAACGGCACGATGAGTTCGGTATGCGCGGGCAAACTGGCGGTGTTCCACAAATAAAAGCCAACCGCCAGCGCGATGATGGATTGCCAGAACATCTTGGTTCTGGCCGACAAACCCTTGGGGTTGCGGTGCACCACCTTGCGGTAGTCGTCCACCCAGCCGATCACGCCGAAACCCAGCGTGGTGAGCAACACCACCCACACGTACTGATTTTGCAGATCGCCCCACAGCAGGGTGGTAATCGTGATCGAAGTCAAGATCAGCGCGCCGCCCATGGTCGGCGTACCGGCTTTCACCAGATGCGTTTGCGGCCCGTCGCTGCGCACCGACTGGCCGATCTTGTAAGCGGCCAGTTTGCGGATCATGGTCGGCCCGACCAGAAATGAAATCCCCAGCGCGGTCATCGCCGCGAATACGGTGCGCAGCGTGATGTAATTGAACACGCTGAAGAACCTGATGTCTTCGGCCAACCATTGCGTGAGCGCTAATAACATGTTTTCGTCTGGTTAGTGGAGAGTCGAAAGTGGTAAATGGGAAATACTTTCCCCACTCCCTGCTTTCCACTCCCTACTTTCTAAATACTGCACCACCCGCTCCATTTTCATGAAGCGCGAACCCTTCACCAGCACCGTGGTATTCGCGTCCAATTCTCTTTCCAGCGCACCCTGCAAATCTTCGATGCGTTCAAAGTGTCGCGCGCCGCTGCCGAATTCGCGCACTGCGTTGCTGCTCAGGGTACCCACCGCGTACATTTTTTCTATCCCGGCGCGGCGCGCTTCACCGCCGATTTCGGCATGTAATTTTGCGGCGTCATCACCCAATTCACCCATGTCGCCCATCACCAGAATGCGCTTGCCGGCCGCTTGCGCCAACACGCTGATCGCGGCGCGCAGCGAGGCCGGATTGGCGTTGTAGGTATCGTCTATCAGTACGGCGCCATGCCGCGCGGCTTTGCGCTGTAGCCGTCCGGACACGCCGCCGAATTTTTCCAGGCCCGTGGCTATGGCTTGCAATGAAATGTTCAGCACCCCTGCCGCTGCCGTTGCCGCCAAGGCATTACACGCATTGTGTACACCGGTAACCTGCAAATCCGCCGCAAACATTCCTTGTGGTGCAGTGACATCCAGGCGCAGTCCTCCGCCGTGCGCCTGCCAGGTGCCGCTCACATCCGCATGGGGGTCCAGCCCGAACTCGAACAACGGGTGCGCTCCGGCGAGCGATCTCCATAGCGGCGCGTAGGCATCGTCAGCATTGATGACGGCGGTGCCATGATGGCGCAACCCGGCAAAAATTTCGCCCTTGGCGCGAGCGATCGCTTCCACTGAACCCAGCCCTTGCAAATGTGCGCTGCTGGCGTTATTGATCAGCGCGACATCGGGGGTCGCAATGCGCGACAAATAGTCAATTTCTCCGGAATGGTTCATGCCCATTTCGATCACCGCATAGCGGTGCGTCGCATTCATTTGCAACAGGGTGAGCGGCATACCGATGTCGTTGTTGAGGTTGCCCGGCGTGGCCAGCACCGCGTCCGCGCTGCCTGCCGCGACGCCCAAAATACTGGCCAACATTTCTTTTACCGTGGTCTTGCCGTTGCTCCCGGTTATCGCAATCACGGGAATGGCAAATTGAAGTCGCCAATGCGCGGCTAATTGTCCCAATGCCAGGCGCGTATCGGCTACCAACAACAGCGGGCAAGCGGCGGCTTCACCGTGGTAGCTGTCGGCGTTGACCAATGCTGCCGCGGCGCCGCGCTGCGTTGCCTGCGCGATGAATTTGTAGCCGTCAAAATTTTCTCCACGCAGCGCGATAAACAAATCGCCTTGCGCAACTGTGCGGCTGTCCGTGGACACGGCGGTGAAGCGCACGTCCGCGCCAACCAACCGGCCATTCAATACCTGCGCGGCTTGTGACAGCAGCATCATGTGTACACCCCGGCATGACTGGATTTCAGCGCCTGCTGCGCTATCAGCACGTCGCTGAACGGGTGTTTTACACCTTTGATCTCCTGGTAATCCTCGTGACCCTTGCCCGCGATCAGCACGGTATCGTTTTGCCGCGCATGGCCGATGGCATGTTGGATCGCCGCAGCGCGCTCTTCCATGATCTCGTGGTTATCGCTACTCATGCCGCTGACGATTTCCGCGATGATGTCACGCGGATTTTCGCTGCGCGGATTATCCGAAGTGACGATGCAGTGGTCGGAAAATTTCTCGGCGACTTTGCCCATCATGGCGCGCTTGCCGCGATCGCGGTCGCCACCGCAGCCGAATACGCAAATCAGTTTCCCGTCCCCCTGTTTGCAGGTTTCGCGCAATGCCAGCAACACTTTTCCCAGCGCATCTGGGCTGTGCGCATAATCCACGATCACCGTCGGCTGCTGCGCGCTGCCCAACCGCTGCATGCGTCCGGCGACCGGCTGCACTTTGCTCAATGAATGCACCGCATCGCTCAAGGCTATATCGCTCACCAGCAACACCGCCAAAGCACCCAGCAGATTTGCTGCATTGAAACGCCCAATCTGCACGCTATCAAGCTCAACCGCTCCCCAGCTTGAATGCACAGCGAGCCGCAAACCCTGCCCGGTCATTTCCAATAAATTGCCGTAGACCATGCGCAAGCCCAGACGTTCTGCCAATTGCAATGCGGCATCAGACGATGGTTCTACGTCTTTCTCGTTTGCCCTTTCTCCCGCAGGAAATAACGACTGCTTTTCTCGCTCGCTTCCTCGCCCGCTTGCGGGAGAGGATTGAGGAGAGGGCATCGGGGGAAAGATGGATAGGGGGCGGCGCAGACCGTAGCCGATCACTTCCACATCGGCATCCTGCAATTGCTCGGCCAGCTCGACACCAAATTCATCATCGAGATTCAGCACGACAAATTTAAGCTGCTTCCAGTCGAACAGCTTGCGCTTGGCCGACGCGTAGCTTTGCATATCGCCGTGATAATCGAGATGATCGCGGCTCAGGTTGGTGAGCATCGCCACATCGAAGCGCACGCCATTGACGCGTCCCTGGGACAGCGCGTGCGACGACACCTCCATCGCTATAGCTTGCGCGCCGTCATGCAAATAATCAGCCAGCAGACCATGCACGTGGATCGCATCCGGCGTGGTATTGGCGCTGGCTTGCAATTCACCGATAAAGCCGTTGCCCAGCGTGCCAATCAGCGCGCATTTTTTACCTGCATCATTCAAGACGTGGGCGATCCAATGGCTGGTGGAAGTCTTGCCATTAGTTCCGGTGATGCCCACCACCCACAGTTTTTCGGACGGCGCACCATACACCGCATCGGCCAGCCAGCCAGCCTTGTGGCGCAAATCGGACACAGCAAGATTGGGCACTTGCCAGGCATCGTTCCAGACGAAATGCTGCGCCTCCCACGGGTGCCCGGACAAAAGCTTTTCGTAGATCACCGCGTTCGCGCCCTGCGCGATCGCCTGAGCGATGAACTGCCGGCCATCATTTTTTTCACCCGGATACGCGACAAAGGTATCGCCGCGCTTTATCTCGCGACTATCAGTCACGACAGAGGACAGAGGACGGAGGACAGAGGACAGAATGTTGTGTGCCGCTTCGCTGGGCTCTATATCAAGGACGCGGCACAGCCGCGACAAAACCTCTGTCCTCCGTCCTCCGTCCTCTGTCCTCTGACTAGTCATACTTCCTCCTTGACGACATCCGCCGGAGGCGCAATCACATTGTCCTGCGGCGCATCGTTCGGCACGTTGAGCGCTCGCAACGCCGCGCCCGTCACCTTGCTGAACACCGGCGCGGCCACCTGCCCGCCGTAATACTGGCCGTTGCCCGGCTCATCGATCATTACCGCCACCACCAGACGCGGGTTTGAGGCCGGCGCCAATCCGACGAAAGAGGCGACATAGCGATCCACATAACGACCGTTCTCCAGTTTGTGCGCGGTGCCGGTCTTGCCCGCCACGCGGTAACCGGCCACTTGCGCCAGCGGAGCCGTGCCGCCGGGTAACGCCACCAACTCCATCATGTCGCGCAACATGCGCGCGGTGCGCTCGGAAAATATTTTTTTGCCCGTCGCGGGCGCATCCAGTTTGAGCAGCGAGACCGGTTTCAGTTCGCCGCCGTTGGCGAAGATGGTATAGGCGCGCGCCAATTGCAGCAGGTTTACCGAAATGCCGTGCCCGTAGGACATGGTGGCCTGCTCGATGGGTCGCCAGGTTTTGGGATCGCGCAATTTCCCCGGCGCTTCGCCGGGGAAATTACTGCCGGTCTTCTCCCCGAATCCGCTATCCGACAAGCTCTGCCACAGCGTCCCGGATTTCATCGACAAGGCTATTTTGGCTGCGCCGACGTTGCTAGATTGTTGAATGATCTGCGTCACGGTCAACATCGATTTCGGATGGACATCGTTAATTTTCCTGTTGCCCACCATCCATACGCCGTTTTCGGTATTAATGACGGTGTTCGGGTATACCCTGCCGGTTTCGATCGCGGTCGCCACCGTGAACGGCTTCATCGTCGAACCCGGCTCGAACAGATCAGCAATGGCGCGGTTGCGCATCGCCTTGCTGCCGGTGTTGTTGCGGTTGTTCGGGTTGAAGCCGGGATAGTTCGCCAGCGCCAGCACTTCACCGCTGCGCGCATCGAGCACCACCACCGCACCCGCCTTGGCGCGATGCTGCTCGACGGCATGCTTCAGTTCGCGGTAGGCCAGATACTGCACCTTGCTGTCTATGCTGAGCGCGACATCACTGCCGTGTTTGGGCGCATGCAATCGGCCGGTTTCTTCTACGATGCGCCCGCGCCTGTCTTTGATGACACGCTGGCTGCCGGGTTTGCCGGCAAGCTGTTCCTGCAACAGCAGCTCCAGTCCCTCTTGCCCGACGTCGTCCTGTCCGGTAAAGCCCAGCGTCTGCGCAGCCTCCTCGCCCGCCGGATAATAGCGGCGGTATTCGCGCTGCAGCGAAACACCGGGAAGATTCAGGCTCACTACTTGTTCGGCTTGATCGGGAGGCAATTGCCGCTTGAGATAAACAAAATCGCGCGAGGTATCAAACAGGCGATTTTTCAGTTCTTCTGCGTTCATGCCGAGGATGTGCGCCAATTTTTTCACTTGCCGGCTATCGGCTTCGACATCCGGCGGGCTCGCCCATACCGATTCCACCGGCGTGCTGACGGCGAGCGGTTCACCGTGGCGGTCGGTGATCATGCCGCGATGCGCGCTGACTTCGATCACGCGGCTGTAGCGCGCATTGCCTTTTTTCTGCAAAAAGTCGTCGTGTATCCCCTGCAAATACACGCCGCGTCCGAGCAACGCCGCCAGCGTCGCCAGCAACATCGCAAACAGCACGCGGGCGCGCCATCCCGGCAATTTTGCCGTGATGCCCGGATGTGCGCTGGCCGCGTAATTCATGGAGTTCTGTCTGCCTCGCGATTAGTCTCTATGTGCATGAATCTGATTTGCCCGCTTCTGGGCAACTGCATCTGCAACTGTTTCGCTGCGATCTTTTCGATGCGCGCCGAGGTTGCCAGAGTGCTTTGCTCCAATTGCAACTGCCCCCATTCCACCCCCATCTGTTGCGCGTGCGCTTTTTCGTTTTGCAGCTCGTTGAGCAGCTTGCGCGCCTTGTGCTGCGAGGTGACCACGCTTAACGCGCACAGCACCACCGCCACCAGCAGCATGCCGTTCAGCGACCCGCTGTCACGCAACATCGCTGCGCTCCGCCACGCGCATCACCGCGCTGCGCGCGCGCGGATTGGTTTGTCGCTCCGCCTCGCCGGCGCGTACCGCTTTGCCGATCAAATTCATCTTCCCCTGCGGCACTTCGCTGGCGCGTATCGGCACACCGCGCGGCAGCTTGTCGCCCTCGGCCATGTCACGCAAAAAATGTTTCACGATTCGATCTTCCAGCGAATGAAAGCTGATCGCCACCAATCGGCCGCCCACCTTGAGATGTGTCACACACTCTGGCAACACCCGCGCAAGCTCTTCGAGCTCCTGGTTGAGATAAATCCGGAGAGCCTGAAAGGTGCGTGTCGCCGGGTTCTGCCCGGCCTCGCGTGTACGAACCGCTTTGCCAACCAGCTCGACGAGTTGCCGCGTGGTGAGAATGGGTTCGATTGCGCGCGCCGCAACAACCGCCCTTGCAATCTGCTTAGCAAACCGTTCTTCGCCGTAATCACGTATTACCTCC
>JANONV010000036.1:0-9665 GCA_031421015.1 Gallionella sp.
TAAGCCGATGACCACCCCACTGCGCGTTTTGATCGTCGGGG
Source organism: Gallionella sp. (assembly GCA_031421015.1). Lineage (GTDB taxonomy): Bacteria > Pseudomonadota > Gammaproteobacteria > Burkholderiales > Gallionellaceae > Gallionella. The sequence continues at coordinate 42 of JANONV010000036.1, forward strand.
ACTCGGAGAACGACGCCGAACTGCTGCTACGCGAACTGCGGCGCGGCGGTTACGCGCCCGAATACGAACGGGTGGAGACGCCTAAGGGACTGGAGGACGCAGTCTGATAAGCCCAAATAATCCATCAGCCCGTCATTCCGGAGCATAATCCGGGGGGAGTACCCGCAGGGGGTACGCCGTAGTTGTAATTCCCCACTCCCCGACCCCTCGCTGCGCTCTCCCCACTTATTCCATTTCTAAATTAAAAGTGCTTTTTTGTAGAGTGGGTTTCACCCGCCGGATATAGGGCAGAGCCAGACCCACTACGCTGCAGCATCTTAAAACCAACCCCTCTCAGCCCCCCCTTTTGTCAGGGGGGAAGCATAGCTCCTCCCCTGTTTCTCCCCCTGACAAGGGGGGTGGGGGGTTGGGGAGGCCGGGAGGGGTTGGTTTACGAAGATTCATGTGTTACTTGGTACGACGAATTAACGTACTACTAAAATGAAAATGGAATTACCACTCCCCGCTCCCCACTTACCACTTATCGCTTCCTGCTATAGAATCCGCCCACAGCGATGGCGAGGCAGGCATGGATGTAGCCATCCTGCGGAATTTTATCTTTCTAAGGAGAACATATAATCAAAAAGGTCATTCTCTCTCTGGCAGGCGTGTTCGCGGCAACCGCATTTGCTCCCGAAGCATCCGCTATTCCGTCCTTTTCCCGTCAGACCAGCATGGCATGTACCACATGCCATGCACAACACTTCCCGGTGCTGAACAGTTTCGGCCAAGCCTTCAAGGCGGGCGGCTACACTATGATGGGCGCGCAGGGCAAGGTGGAAGGTGAGCGCCTGTCCCTTCCCGATACCCTGAACATGTCTTTGGTGCTCAAGGCGCGTTACCAAAAAGAAAACGGTACCGATGTTCCAGGCATTATTTCCGGTGAAACCAAAAATGGCGGTCAATTGCAGCTTGCCGATGAGTTTGCATTTTTGGTCGGTGGCCGTGTTGCCGAAAACGTCGGCTTCTTGTTTGAGGGTGCGCTTCATGGCGGTCCCGAGGGAGGCATCGCCGCCGGTTTCAAGATGCCATTCGTGTTTGACGTCCGTGCCGTCAAGCTATCCGCGATTCCTTTCTATACCGGTGGCTTGGGCGTTGCTTACGGCTATGAGCTGGCCAGCACCGGCGCAATGCGTGCCGTGCGTTGGTCCGAACACCGCAAGGAAATTTCTGCGCAACAATATATCGGTACCGATGGTGAAGCGACCGGTCTGGCGTTGGTGGCGCAAAACGACATGGGTTACATCAACCTTAGCCGTTGGTCGCCTACCTTTGTCGAAGCCATACAGCTAAAGTCCAACTATCTGCGTATTGCCGCCACCCCGACGGCGGGCGACTGGGCTATGCATATTGGCGGGCAGCTCTGGAATGGTTCCGGCTATACGAATGCCATTCCTGACGCTGCCGCAATGAGTGGCACTACTCAAGTTGTAATTCCGGGCGTACCCGCCGCATTGGTTGATACCAAAGCCGCCGCGTTGGATTTCCAGGCGCAAGGCCAGCTTGCCGGCAAGCACTTGAGTGTATACGCCACCTGGGCGAAGGCGCCTGCCGCAGCCGGTGCAACTCAGAATCACTTCAACAGCGGCGCGTATGACAAAAAAGCCTGGACCATCGGTGCGGATTACAGCGTGATTCCGAAGGCTCTGCATATCGGTGCAGCCTACCGTAATGCCAGCAACGGTAAAGCGGCGGGTGTTGATGGCGACAACGCGATCACCCTGAACGCAGTGTATGACTTGCGGCAGAACGTTGCGCTGCACCTGGCTCACAGCAGCTACAGCGGTAGCGCGTACAATGCTGTTGGCAAGGCCGATGCCCTCACCACGTTGATGCTGTTCGCCGCATGGTAAGCAGCCACCCTTCGACAGGCACGGTTGGCGTTAGTCAGACGGCTGGTATCACGTCACAAAATTATCGGAACATGTTCAAAACCTGTAGCCCGCGTAGGATGGGTTGGGGCTTGGCCGATACCCATCAAACAAAGGTGCATCAATCACAGGGGAGACTTCGTCCGCCCCGATTTTTTCCCTGTCATTCCGACCCTCCATCGTCATTCCACTCCCCCATCGTCATCTCACCCCTCCCGCCCAGGCAGCGAATTGAATTAAAATAGGTTGGCACATACCGACCATAAATTGCCTACAAATCGACCGCATGAACCTCATCATCCAGGCCACCCGCGCCATCCCCACAGTACATCTCGACCACCTCGCCAAGCTGGCGCAGAGCAAACAGCGCGAACGGATCACCGAACACGCCTATCGTTTAACCGATGCGCAGGCGCATGCCGGGATCGCGCCCTACTGTCTGGCGAACCGGCTCGATTACGGTTTCGTGCCGCAAGGTCTGAAGCTTGCGGATTTCGGGCTGGTGGCGATGGACATGGATTCCACGCTGATCGCCATCGAGTGCATAGACGAGATCGCCGACATGCAGGGACTCAAGCCGCAGGTCGCGGCGATCACCGAAGCGGCGATGCGCGGCGAAATCGACTTCGCCGAAAGCCTGCGCCGCCGCGTCGCGCTGCTGGAAGGGCTGGACGAACACGCTTTGCAACGCGTGTATGATGAGCGCCTGCAACTCTCGCCGGGCGCGGAAATCATGCTGGACAAGCTGAAACAACTCGGCGTCAAGACGCTGCTGGTGTCGGGCGGCTTCATATTCTTCACCGAACGTCTGAAGGCGCGCCTCGGCCTCGATTATGCCCACGCCAATACGCTGGAAATCGCCAACGGCAAACTCACCGGCAAGGTACAGGGAAAAATATTCGACGCGCAGGGCAAGGCCGACTGGCTGGTGAAAATCCGCGAAGAACTGAAACTCAAACCCGCGCAGGTCATCGCGATGGGCGACGGCGCGAACGATCTGAAAATGCTGGCGCAGGCCGGCGTCAGCATCGCCTACCACGCCAAGCCGGTGGTGCGCGAACAGGCCGGCTACGCGCTGAATTTCGTCGGACTGGATGGATTGGTGAATTTGTTTTCATGATGTAAATGTAGGGTGGATAAAGTGCGAAGCACGTATCCACCATGCGCAACGGTGGATACGGCACGATGTGCCTTTATCCACCCTACGAAACTCTCTCCTATCACAGAGACATGGAATAAATCAGGAGCAACAGAAATGCCGCAAGAAATCAGCACCGAAGTATTGTTGGAGAAGTACGCCGAACCCGGCGAGACATCCGTTGAAGATGTGCGCCGCCGTGTGGCGCGCGGTTTGGCGCAAGCCGAGAAACCGGAGCAGCGCGCCCGCTGGGAAGAGGCTTTTTTTCTCGCCCAGGAAAACGGTTTTATTCCTGCCGGGCGCATCAACTCGGCGGCCGGTTTGAAGAATCAGGCGACCCTGATCAACTGTTTTGTGCAGCCGGTGGGAGACTCGATCTCCGGCATCAGCGACGGCAAACCCGGCATCTATGATGCGCTGCAGCAGGCCGCGGAAACCATGCGGCGCGGCGGCGGGGTCGGTTACGATTTCTCCGAGATCCGCCCCGAGGGGGCGCTGGTCAAAGGCACCAATTCCCGCGCCAGCGGGCCGATCTCCTACATGCGCGTGTTCGACCGCTCCTGCGAGACCGTGGAATCGGCCGGCGCGCGGCGCGGCGCGCAAATGGGCGTGTTGCGCTGCGACCATCCCGACATCGAGCGTTTCATCCACGCCAAGGATCAGGGCGATCTGCGCAACTTCAACATTTCCGTCGGCGTGACCGATGCCTTGATGCGCGCGGTGGAAAACGATCAGCAATTCGAGCTCGCGCATAGCGCAGAACCTTCTGCCGCGCTCAAGGAACAAGGCGCGATCCAACGCGCCGACGGCAAGTGGGTATATCGCACCGTGCAGGCCGCCGACCTGTGGAAGCAGATCATGGAGAGCACTTACGATCATGCCGAGCCGGGCGTGCTGTTCATTGACCTGATGAACCGCGACAACAATCTGTCTTATTGCGAAGCGATAGCGGCGACCAACCCTTGCGCTGAACAGCCGCTGCCCCCATACGGCTGCTGCTGCCTGGGTTCGATCAACCTCACCCGCATGGTAGAAAAGGAATTCACCAAACACGCGGCTTTCAACTTTGCGCAATTCAAGCAACTGGTGCATGTCGCGGTGCGCATGCTGGACAACGTGCTGGACGTCACCGCCTGGCCGCTGCCCGAACAGCAACTGGAGGCGCAGAACAAGCGGCGCATCGGGTTGGGCTATACCGGACTGGGCGACGCGCTGGTGATGCTGGGCCTGCGCTACGACACCGATGAGGCGCGCAGTTTCGCCGCAGAATTAACACGCGTCATGCGCGACGAGGCGTATCTCGCTTCGGTGGATCTGGCCATCGAGCGCGGCGCGTTCCCGCTGCTGGACGCCGCGCAATATCTGGCTGCGCCGCGCTTCGCCGCGCGCCTGCCCAAAGCCATCAAGGACAAGATACGCAAACACGGCATCCGCAACAGCCACCTGCTGTCCATCGCCCCGACCGGAACCATCTCGCTGGCGTTCGCGGACAACGCTTCCAACGGCATCGAACCGCCATTCTCGTGGTTTTATACGCGCAAGAAGCGGATGGCGGATGGCGGCACCAAGGATTACACGGTGGAAGATCACGCCTGGCGCTTGTATCGTCAGAGGTCAGAGGACAGGGGACAGAAGACAGAACGCGGCACAGCCGCGACAACACCTCCGTCCTCCGTCCTCCGTCCTCCGTCCTCTGAACGCGGCACAGCCGCGACAATCCCTCCGTCCTCAGCCCTCCGTCCTCAGTCCTCTGACCTGCCGCCCGCGTTCGTCACCGCGCTGGAAATTTCCGCGACCGATCACATGAAGATGGTGGCGGCTGTCGCGCCGTTCATCGACACTTCGATCAGCAAGACTGTCAACGTGCCCGCCGATTATCCCTATGAAGACTTCAAGCACCTCTACACCGAAGCGTGGAAAGCTGGCCTGAAAGGTTTGGCGACTTATCGCCCCAACGACGTGCTTGGCTCGGTGTTGTCGGTCACACCTGAGAAAAAGGAAGAACAGCCGCAGGATTTTGTATTCGACCAGGACCGGCGCATCGTGCTCGAAGCCACCCCTACACCGGCTCTCGCTTCATTGCGCTGGCCGGGCCGCCCGGAATTGCCCAACGGCAGCACAGGCTGGGTCTCTCAGGTAGTAAAGCATCCGCTCGGCAGTTTTGTGGCGTTCGTTTCGCATACGTCCAGCTTCCCCCTGTCTAACTTTCCCCCGATAATACCCTCTCCTCAATCCTCTGATGGAACTACTAGCCATTCGACTAGGCTGGGAAACTACCCCAGCCAAGTCGCTGGTTATCCCGCAAGCGGGCGAGGAAGCGAACGAGAAAAACAATCGCTAATTCCTGCGGGAGAAAGGACAAACGAATCGCTTCGCGAATCTTCAATTCCTGGCCGCAATCACCCGTTCGAAGTTTGGGTGAATGGTGCCGAACAACCGCGCGGGCTGGGTGCGCTGGCGAAAACACTGTCGATGGATATGCGCACACAAGATCCGGTGTGGCTACGCATGAAGCTGGAAATGCTGATGAAGACCGCCGGTGATGATGCCTTCGACATGCCGATGCCACCCGACGGCGACGTGATGCGCATGCCCAGCCTGGTGTCGGCGTTCGCGCACTTGCTGAAATACCGCATCGAAGAATTGGGCGCGCTGGAAGTAAATGCGGACGCAACCACACCGATGATGGACGCGCTGTTCGCCAAGAAAGAACCTAAGACTGGCACCGATGGCACGATGAGCTGGACGGTGGATATTTCCAATGCCGGCAGCGGCGACGACTTCGTGCTGGGCTTGAAGGAACTGGTGCTGCCGGACGGGCAACGCCGCCCCTATTCGATGTGGCTGGCCGGCGTTTATCCGCGCGCCCTCGACGGGCTGTGCAAAGTGCTGAGCCTGGACATGCGCGTCATTGACCCGGCCTGGATCGGCATGAAGCTGCGCAAGCTGCTCAACTTCGGCGAACCGCTGGGCGATTTCATGGCGCGCGTGCCGGGCAGCATAAAAATGGAAAGCTACCCCTCGACGGTTTCCTATGTCGCCAGATTGATCCTGCACCGCTACGCCATGCTCGGCATCCTCGACGAGCACGGCTATCCGGTCCGGCAAATGGGCGTGATGGAAATTCCCGAAGCGCAACTCAAATCCACAGGCATCAGACTGATCGCAGGCAAGGTCTGCAAAGAATGCGGCAACGCCACGCTGATCAAAAAAGATGGCTGTGAGTTTTGCACCAGTTGCGGAGCGATCGGCGCGTGCGGGTGATTTTGATCGCCTTGCCGCATAAACAACTGGCCGGATTTACCTATATACTTCCAGAAAATTCATCAACGGAGTGGCAATCAATCATCGGAGGAATGTATGAAACAACTTAAAGTCGTGTTGCTGAGCCTTGCTGTCGGAGTTGCAATAGGAATGTGGTTTGGCGTGAATATCGGACGCGAGGTGCCGTTGTTTTCCAACCCGTTTGACGCCGGTTCGCTGAACCGGAAGATAAAAGAGGTAAGCGGAGAAACGCTGGAAAAAGGCGGCCAGGCTTTGGAAAAAACCGGTCAGGCCTTGCAGAACAAGCCGAATAAATAGGCTGGCAAATCGTACTGTAATGAAGGGCACCTCTAAAAATTCGTCATTCCGGCGAAGGCCGGAATGACACAACGAAGTTGCTGTGTAGGCTCACATGCGAAGCATGTTATGCCGGAACTAAAATGTGGATTTTTAGAGGTGCCCATGTTACGGACTCTGCTTCCTGAACGCTATCAACATCGCCCATGCACCCAGCGCGAGATAGCACAGCAGCGACCATTCCGGGATGCCGAGGGTGAGAAAGGTCCAGCCTTTTTCCGCGCATTCGCCGGAACCGTGCAGCAGCTCTTTCCACACCTTGGCCATCGGCATGGTTTCCAGCATGTAATCCAGTCCCGGGCCGCAGGCGGGCAGCTGGTCTTTGGGCAGGTTTTGTATCCAGATGTGGCGCGACGCGACAGCCACACCGGATAACGAGAGCAATGCGATCAGCGCAGCGTAGACGCGCTCGCCTGCGCGCTTCGGGCCTTGCAGGGCGGCGAGCACGAACACCACCAATATGGCGATAAAAATCAAGCGCTGCACCATGCACAGCGGACAGGGATCTTGATGTTTGACGTATTGCAGAAACAGGCCGAAGCCCATCAGGCCGCCTGCGAACAGCGCGCCGGCCAGATATAACCAGCGATTGCTGACGCTGCACCAAAGTTTGCACATGTTTATGTGGCTTTCTCCAGGGGTAAAAGAATTGTGGGAACGGCCACTTCCGGCAGAATTATTGTTATCCCTAAGCCGGACAAGCCGGAACCAAAAAGGTAGGGTGGATAAAGCGCGCAGCGCGTATCCACCAATCCGCCGAGCCTATCCGTTGGTGGAAACGCTACGCTTTTTCCACCCTACATTAAACCTGATTTAGATTCACTTGGAAAGCCGCGCCAGTGCTTGATTTGCGATATATTCTTGCCGCAAATTGCGAAGACTTAACCGATAAGAGACAAACGTAAATCGGGATTACATCATTTTTTTAGGCCAGTACTCCCATCGTCTTGTTCAAGACGATGGCCGACACCTCTGGTTTTTTCTGGTTGTGGCTGTCAATCAACTGTTGCAGCGTGATGCCCCTCAGATAACCTAAAATATTCTCGTTCAGCCCCACCCATAAATCATGGGTGATGCACGGCTGATTTTCACCATGGCAATTGCGCATGCCGCGACACTTGGTCGAATCGATCGGCTCATCCACCGCCACCACGATATCTGCAATGGAGATCTCGCTGCCCGGACGAGCCAGGTAATAGCCGCCGCCCGGCCCGCGCACACTTGCTACGATGTTGTTTCTGCGCAGCTTGCCGAACAACTGCTCCAGGTAAGAGAGCGAAATCTTTTGGCGCTCGCTGATTGTCGCCAAAGTCACCGGCCCGCGTCCGCCGCGCATCGCCAGGTCAGCCATCGCCGTCACGGCAAAGCGCCCTTTAGTGGTTAATCGCATGTCATCTTCCAGTCTATAGATAAAGTTTGGCTAATTCAAAATTGCCCGCAGAGTATTCTGTATACCCACAATTGTGATAATAGGATACCTGAATTTTTCAGTCAACAATTTTGTTCAGGTGATTGGGGTCGAATTTGTCGGCGGTGGCACGCTCTTCGTCCACGCGCACACCCATTTTTTCAAGCTGCTGCAGGATGAATTCGATACGCTGATCCACGGTCACGCTGTGCCCGAGCAAGCCATGTATCGCCTTGGAGAGCGGGTCGTTCTGGTCGTTGCCGATGCCATACGCATTGAAGCCTGAGGCGGATCTGTTTTCCTCGTCGAGAATACGCGCCGGAATGCCGGTCGCCGTCGCTCCGGCGGGAACGTCCTTCACCACCACCGCATTGGAACCGATCTTCGCGCCGTCGCCGATGACGATCGGGCCGAGTATCTTGGCTCCGGCCCCCACCACCACGCCGTTGCCCAGAGTCGGATGGCGTTTGCCTTCCTTCCATGAAGTACCGCCCAGGGTGACGCCGTGGTAAAGCGTCACATCATCGCCGATCTCGGCAGTCTCGCCGATCACCACGCCCATGCCGTGATCGATGAAAAAACGCCGCCCGATGGTCGCACCGGGATGGATCTCGATGCCGGTCAGCCATCGCGCGATGTGCGACAGAAAGCGCGCCAACCATTTCAGATTGGCGTGCCACAGCGTGTTCGCCATGCGGTGCATGACGCGCGCATGCACGCCCGGATAGCAGGTCAGCACTTCTATAGTGCTGCGCGCCGCCGGATCGCGGTCAAACACGCTGGCGATATCTTCTTTAATATTTTCAAACATTTTTCTGATCTTTATTTTGGTCGTGTTTATAACGTTCCCGGAGGCGCGCATTATACTCGGATGCCACACTCAATATCCCGCGCAGGATGTTGATCTCCTCCTGCTCCAGCCGCGCCCGCGCATACAGACGGCGCAGCCGCTGCATCAGGCGCGCCGGATTTTGCGTGGTGAGAAAGCCGATCTCGAACAAGGTTTTTTCCAGATGCGCGAAATAACCTTCCACCTGTTCATGTGGCGCCGGCTGCGCTTCCGGCGTACCCGGCAGAAAACTTTGCGCCGCCACGCTCAATTCATAGCCCATCACCTGCACCGCAGCGGCAAGATTGAGCGAAGAAAAATCCGGGTCGGCGGGAATGTTCACCAGCACCTGTGCCTTGCCTATCTCTTCATTGGTCAAGCCGGACATCTCGGTGCCGAACAGCAGCGCCACCGGTTGCGTGGTGGCCTGCTGCAACACCAGCGGCATCGCCTCGCGCGGCGTCTTCACTTCGATGGAAATATCGCGCAGCCGCGCCGTCATCGCCACCGTGAACACCACGCCCTGCAAGGCCTCGTCTATGGAGCCGCACACCACCGCATCGCGCAGCACGTCGCCCGCGCCCGCCGCCATCGCATCGGCTTGCGGGTCTGGAAAATGACGCGGGTTGATCAGATACAAATGGCGCAGCCCCATGGTCTTCATGGCGCGCGCCGCCGCGCCGATATTGCCCGGATGGGTGGTGTGGCTGAGCACGAC
>JANONV010000037.1:0-5189 GCA_031421015.1 Gallionella sp.
TTTTTTTTAGTATTTTCTGGGGGGGGTGGCATGTGTCCCTGGTGTGGTGGGGGATATTTCCCCGCGCTCCCAGTGTTAGCTTCATGCTGCCACGCTACGCAATTGAGCGATACAAGCTGATTAGGAATATATCTGCCCTGAAACCCATTCTGCCCAATTGCCCATTCCACTTACTCACAACACAGCACCACCCGGCTGCGGTTTTGAATTGATCCATCAAGACGAATCGCTGCTGATCGCCAACAAACCCACCGGACTGCTGGCCGTGCCGGGGCGCGGGGCGGACAAGCAGGATAGTCTGTCCGCGCGCATCCGGAAAAAATTCCCCGATGCGCTGATCGTGCATCGCCTGGACATGGCGACATCCGGCCTGATGGTGTTTGCTCGTGGGTTAGAAATGCAGCGGTGTTTTTCGCAGATGTTCCGCGAGCATGAAGTAGAGAAACGCTATGTGGCGGTGGTGGCGGGTAAATTGGGGCCGGCAACGGGAGAGGTCAGCCTGCCGATCGCCGCAGATTGGCCGAACCGCCCGCTGCGCAAGATCGGTGTCGAATCGGGCAAACCGTCGCTGACGCGCTATTACGTGTTGTCACATGATGCGGACTCTAATACCACCCGCGTGGAACTGGAGCCAGTCACCGGTCGCACCCACCAGTTGCGGCTGCACATGGCGGCGATCGGCCATCCGATTCTGGGTGATGCGTTATATGGCGGGCGGGCAGCAAATCGCCTGATGCTGCATGCGTGTTCGCTGAGTTTTCTCCATCCCGCGAACGGCACGCTGTTGAATTTGCACAACGCGCCTCAATTTTGAGCGGGCAGCCGTTTGCGGGCGATCTTCTGCGCGGCTTGGTTGGGATGCGGTTGCCGGTGTTATACTTTGACTGGATTTTTTTTATTCGCCCCAGAAGAATACCAGAGGAATACATGAAACGATTTTTGATGTTGTTGACGATTGCTTTGACCAGTTTCAGTTTGTTCGCCGCAACGGCGGAAGCCAAGCGTTTTGGCGGGGGCGGCAGTATTGGCAAACAGCGTTCGATGACCCCGCAGCAGGCGCCTAAGGCTCCTGCTGCCGCACCGGCTCCCGCGCAAGGCGCGACGCCCGCGCCGGGCAACAAGTGGATGGGTCCTCTGGCCGGCCTGGCAATAGGCGCCGGTCTGGGCGCGCTGTTCGCCAGCATCGGTTTGGGCGGAGGCATGGGCATGATCCTGATGATCATCCTCGTTGCGATAGCGGTATTCGCCCTGGTTTCGATGTTCCGCAAGCGGCAACCCGCGGTGCAATACGCCGGGGCAGGCGCGCCTTACGGCAGCACACAGCAACCCGTGCAGCAACCTTTATTCACCGGCGGCGGCGCGCCTGTGACTGCGGCCTCTACGCCGGTAGCCGGCATCCCCGCAGACTTTCCGGTGGAGAGCTTTCTGCGCAGCGCAAAGACTTCGTTCATCCGCCTGCAAGCCGCGAATGACCGCAAGGATCTGAACGACATCCGCGAATACACCACGCCGGAAATGTTCGCCGAAATCTCGATGCAGTTGCAGGAGCGCGGCGATACGCCGCAGAAGACCGATGTGGTCGCGATCAACGGCGAGTTGCTGGAAGTGGCCAACGAGGGCGACCATGCGATTGCCAGCGTGCGTTTCACCGGCCAATTGCGCGAGAACAACGGCGCGCCGGAAGCGATTCAAGCAGGGATGCCGCGTAGCGGCAACTCGCAAAACGTGGATGAGGTCTGGCATGTGCGGAAGAATCTGCGCGACGACAAAGCGGTGTGGCTGCTGAGCGGTATCCAGCAAACCGTTTTGAGATAAGGGAATGCCAGTGAAGGGAACGTTAGACATGGAACAAGCACGCTTCAATATGATAGAACAACAAATACGCCCGTGCGAAGTGCTGGAGGGGCGCATTCTGGAATTGCTCAAACATGTGCGCCGCGAGCACTATGTGCCGAACGGCATGAAAGAATTGGCGTTTGCCGATATGGAAATCCCGTTGGGCCATGGGGCATCCATGTGGCAGCCCAAGCTGGAAGCGCGCGCCGTGCAGGAGTTGCATCTCACCCGCAGCGACGAGGTGCTGGAGGTGGGCACCGGCAGCGGTTACCTGACCGCGCTGCTGTCCGCGCTGGCGGGGCATGTGACCTCGGTCGAGATCGTGCCGGAACTGAGCGCCTCAGCCAAACAAAAGCTGGCCACTAATCGCCACGATAACATTACCTTCGAGATCGGCGACGCGTCGCATGGCTGGGGGAAAAGCGCGAGTTACGATGTCATTGTGCTGACCGGTTCGACGCCGGTATTGCCTGTGGCATTCCAGAACAGCCTGAAAGTCGGCGGGCGACTGTTCGCTATCGTCGGCGACGCGCCGGCGATGGAAGCGAAGCTGATCACCCGCATGGCACCCGGCACGTTCGAGAGTATCAACATCATGGAAGCCTGCGTCGCGCCCTTGCAGAACGCCGAACAACCCGATCGGTTCGTGTTCTGAGGTTTAATCCATTAGCCCGTCATTAGCCCGTCATTCCGGCCCTTCGACACGCTCAGGATAAACTGGCTTTCAGCCAGGCCGGAATCCAGTTGATTAAAAACCTCCCGCGAAAGCGAGACGACAGCAAGTAGGGTGGATAAAGCGTAGCGTTTCCACCGGCGGTGGTGGATACGCTACGCTTTTCCCACCCTACATATTTCACATTAATTCATGATGTTATGCGATACCAATAAACAATGATGACATAGCCTGCATTGTTACGCAGCAGTCAGAAATCAAGACGACACCGGTAGGGTGGATAAGCGTCGCGCATCCACCAACGTGGGCTTGGTGGATGCGCTACGCTTATCCACCCTACCGGTGTCGTCTTGATTTCTGACTGCTGAGTAATTATAGTCCTCTATGGCTCATTCAGGAAAACCCTAAAATGACACGCAGCAAAACAGCGCAACAGCCGCCCTGGTTATTTCCTGAAGGAGCTGAGGATCATGCTTGATTGCCCCCACCAACTTGCCAATGTAGTGCAGCACAACTGCAATATTTCCGATGCCCGTTATGCTGGCGACTATAGCTTATGCATTTTTCTGCTCAAGATGCGTGAGTTTTATCGCTGGGAAAACGCGCTGCCGTTCTCGCGCGCCCTGCCAAAAAATGAACTCGGTAACTGGTTGAATGCCCGCGAGAACCTTTGGAGTCGCGTCGAGACTGAAGATTTTGCACACTTGCCACTGATGCACGCGACACTTGATCCTTACGACGCAAAATCCGCCAACCGCGAACTACTACCGCAAGGTTATGTGTACAGCGCCGGTTATGGGCGCTTCCAAAAACCGCTGTTCTTTTTAGGGCGTTTGTTACGCACTGAAGAACGCGCCGGCTTCACCATTTTGGTGTCATCCTGCGAGTATGCGCGTGAGTTGGCGGCGCCACCGGCGATGCTACAGGGGCGCACGATATTTGTACGCCAGGAATCGGTGCGCCGTTACCTGTGGGAGAAGTTCGAAGAATGGCAATGGCGAAAGCGGGACAGCACTATGGCGCGCGCATTCGCGAGCTACCCTTTTATGAGCGATGCCGAGGCCGCGCTTGATCAAATGACAGAAAATGAAATGGAAACCATGATTTTGCACGAGGTCGGTGAGGCCAAGGCGGGCGAATTGCTCGGTGCGCAATGGCAAGCTATGGTGATGGCGGTAGCGCGCACCAAGGCCGAGCCGTACGCGCGCGCGGTGCGCGATCTGCTGGCTGACTGCCTGTCTACTTTGCCGACACTCATCGAGCGCGGAAATCTGCCGGCGCTGCACTTTTATTTTGCCACCTTCGATGCGCAGCGTCGTGAGTTATTCCCTCAGGCGCTCCGGGCGTATGCGTATTTTTTAAAGCATGGCGAACTTAAACAGTTGCATCAAGCGGCAGATGAAGGGAAAGCGTACTGGCTGGCGGCCGCGCGTTCCTTGCTCGCGCAACATGCTACCGAATCAGCTGCTGGCGGCAAAATGCCCTGAACAATTTGGCAGAGGCAGAGTTAAGCGCAGCTTTTATGCTAATCTGCGAGCCTGTTTTTCAGGCGATTTGTCATGAACGGTTATTTGAAACGCATCCTCAACGCGCGCGTCTATGATGTGGCGGTTGAAACCCCGCTGGAAGTCGCGCCTAATTTATCGGCGCGCATCGGCAATACGGTATTGCTCAAGCGCGAGGATATGCAGCCGGTATTCTCGTTCAAGCTGCGCGGCGCGTACAACAAAATGGCGCAGCTCACCCCCGAGCAGCTCAAGCGCGGCGTGATCACCGCCTCGGCGGGCAACCATGCGCAGGGCGTGGCGCTCAGCGCGCAAAAGCTCGGCTGCAAGGCCACCATCGTGATGCCGGCCACCACGCCGCAAATCAAGATTCATGCGGTGGCCAGCCGTGGCGCGAAAGTCGTGCTGCACGGCGATTCGTATTCCGACGCCTATCAGCACGCGCTGGAGCTGGAGAAAAAGGACAAGCTGACCTTCGTGCATCCCTACGACGACCCCGATGTGATCGCCGGACAAGGCACCATCGCGATGGAGATTTTGCGTCAGCACACCCAGCCTATCCACGCCATTTTCGTCGCCATCGGCGGCGGCGGGCTGATCTCCGGCGTGGCGGCTTACGTCAAGGAATTGCGCCCCGACATCAAGATCATCGGCGTGCAACCGGTGGATTCCGACGCCATGTGCCGCTCGGTAAAAGCCAAGCGGCGCATCACGCTTGATCATGTCGGGCTGTTCGCCGACGGCGTGGCGGTAAAGCATGTCGGGCAGGAAACTTTCCGTCTGTGCCGTAAGCTGGTGGATGAGATCGTGCTGGTGGATACCGATGCCATTTGCGCCGCGATCAAGGACGTATTCGAAGATACCCGTTCGATCCTTGAGCCGGCGGGCGCGCTCGCCATCGCCGGAGCCAAGCTGTATGCCGCGCGCGAGAAGCTCAAAGATGAAACGCTGGTCGCCATCGCCTCAGGTGCGAACATGAATTTCGACCGTCTGCGCTTCGTCGCGGAACGCGCCGAGATCGGCGAAAAACGCGAAGCGATCCTCGCCGTGACCATCCCCGAAACGCCCGGCAGCTTTCGCAAATTCTGCGCGTTGCTCGGCAAGCGCAACATCACCGAATTCAATTACCGCTATGCCGACCCGAAAGCCGCGCAGGTGTTCGTCGGCATCCAGGT
>JANONV010000038.1:0-3129 GCA_031421015.1 Gallionella sp.
TCCAGTCGCGCGACCCTGATCGAAGACTATGTGGGTCTTGACGGCGGGATTTATTTTTCCAATGCGGTGACCGAAGTGGTTCTGAGAGAGGGCGCGCAGTTGCAGCATGTGCGCGTGCAGCGCGAAGAAAAAAATGCCTTCCATGTCGGGCACTGTTCGGTTGTAGCGGGCAAAAATAGCCTGTATACGGCGACTTCTGTCGCGCTGGGCGCGCGTCTGTCGCGCCACACCCTGCATGTCATGCAGCAGGGAGAGGGCGCTGAAATGCACCTCAACGGACTGGCCTTGATTAGCGGACGGCAGATCGCCGACACGCATACGCTGATCGATCATGCCGCGCCCAGAGGCAAGAGCATCCAATTGCACAAATGCATCGCTGATGGGTCGGCGCATGCGATTTTCGGCGGCAAGATCAAGGTGCACGTTGGAGCGGTGGGAACCGACTCCGCGCAAAGCAGCCGCAACTTGCTGCTCTCCGACAAAGCGCGCATCGACACCCAGCCGCAACTGGAAATTTTCAACGACGATGTGAGCTGCAAGCATGGCGCGACGGTCGGGCAGATTGATGCTGACGCACTGTTCTTCCTCAAGAGCCGAGGGCTTACCGAGGAGCGTGCGCGGAATCTGCTCACCTATGCCTTTGCCGCCGAAATCATCTCCAAAATTCCGGTGCCGTCCTTGGCCGAATCTTTAAGCCGGATGATATTGGAACGCATGAGCGGGGTTCGCGTATGAAGATTGAACGCATGACCATTGAAGGAATGAATGGCGAACGCAAGGATATAGATCGCATGAATATCGAACGTATACGGGCCGATTTTCCGATACTCAGCCTGCAGGTTTCCGGTAAGCCGCTGGTCTATCTGGATAACGCGGCGAGCAGCCAGATGCCGCAAGCCGTCATTGACCGCATCGAGCGTTACCAGCGTCAGGAGCACGCCAACATCCACCGCGCCGTGCATCATTTGAGCGAGCTGGCCACCGCTGAATTCGAGGCGGCGCGAACCAAGGTGCAGCATTTCCTGAAAGCCAAAGAGTCGCGTGAAATTATTTTTACACGCGGCACAACGGAAGCCATCAATCTGGTGATGCACGGCTATGGCCGGGCTTTTATTGGCAAGGGCGACGAGATCATTTTGTCCGCGCTTGAGCATCACTCGAACATCGTTCCCTGGCAGATGCTGGCGCAGGAAAAAGGCGCGGTGCTGCGCGTGATTCCGATGAACGATGCCGGTGAATTGCTGATCGACAAGTTTGAAGCGCTGTTCAATGAAAAGACAAAATTCATGGCGCTGACGCACGTATCGAACGCGCTCGGCACGGTGAATCCGGTGAAACAAATGACCGCCTACGCGCATCGCTTTGGTGTGCCGGTATTGCTCGACGGCGCCCAGGCCGCGCCTCATCAGCCTGTCGATGTACAGGATCTGGATTGCGATTTCTACGCCTTCTCCGGACACAAGCTGTGCGGGCCGACCGGCATCGGGGCGCTGTACGGCAAGGCAAAACTGTTGGAGAAGATGCAACCCTACCAGGGGGGCGGTGACATGATACTTTCCGTGACCTTCGAGAAGACCACCTACAACGTCATCCCAGCCAAGTTTGAAGCGGGTACGCCACCGATCATGGCGGCGATCGCGCTGGGTGCGGCTATCGACTACTTGAACGGGATCGGCCTTGCCCAAATTCAGGCTTACGAAACAACATTGCTCGATTACGCAACCGAACAAATCTCGGCGCTGAGCGGTGTCAGGATCATCGGTACGGCCAGAAAGAAAGCCGCAGTGCTTTCATTCGAAATCAAGGGCGTGCATCCCCACGACGTCGGCACGATCCTGAATGAAGACGGGATCGCGATCCGCACTGGCCATCATTGCGCCCAACCAGTGATGCAGTTTTACGGTGTACCGGCTACCGCGCGCGCTTCGTTTTCTTTTTACAACACCAGGCAGGAGATCGACAAACTGGTCGAGGGCATCCGCAAAGTACAGGAGTTGTTTTTATGACCGACATGCGGCAGCTTTATCAGGAAGTGATACTCGACCATAACCGCAAGCCGAGGAATTTTGGCGCGATCCTCGGCGCGAACCGCCATGCGGAAGGGCATAACCCGCTGTGCGGCGATCACATCAAGCTATCGATGAACGTGCTGGAAGACAAGATTGAAACCATCGCATTCGAGGGGGAGGGCTGCGCGATTTGCAAGGCTTCAGCCTCGATGATGACAGGCGCGGTCAAAGGAAAATCGATGCAGGATGCTGAAATTCTGGTCGAGGAATTCAGGGGCATGGCGACCGGGACGCTCGATCCCGATAGTGAAGACCATCATTTGGGCAAGCTGAAAATCTTTGCCGGTGTCAAGGATCTGCCGTCACGGGTCAAGTGCGCGATCCTGCCCTGGCATACATTGCATGCGGCGATCCATGCTGAATCCTCGGTCTCGACTGAAGGCGAAGCCGATCCTGTTCCTGGCAGTTTAATAGGCGAAGAATAAACATGCCTAAAATTGCTGACATAGAAGACACCCCGAACCCGAACGCGGTCAAGTTCGTGCTGAAGGACAGATTGACCTGGGGCACCGCGTGTTCTTTCGATAGCGCCGAGTCGGCCGCTGCCGATCAGCTTGCCTCCAAATTGTTTGCCATCCCGCATGTCGTCAATGTGTATTACATGGACAAATGGATTACCGTCACCCAGGACGGTGAGGCGGACTGGCCGAAACTGGTACGGGAAATCGCCATGCCGATCAGGGAGGCGGAAGTCGCCCAGAAACCAGAATCGGAAACCGTCGCCAACTTCGATGATGATGAACCCAAGCTGGCTGCGATCCGTGCGTTGCTGGATGAACAAGTCCGCCCGGCACTGGTATCCGATGGCGGCGACCTGCAAATTGTTGGCATGGAAGAAAACATACTGACCATACGTTATTTCGGCGCATGCGGCAGTTGCCCGAGCTCGCTTGCCGGTACACTTTCAGCGATCAGAAATCTGGCGCGAACCATACAGCCTGATATTGAAGTGGTGGCACTTTGAGCGAGTGGGTGGACGTAGCGAGAATGGAAGCAATTTCAGTCGGGATACCGGTGCATGTTGAAGTGGATGGCGTCGGCATCGCGGTGTTCAAACTGG
>JANONV010000039.1:0-25029 GCA_031421015.1 Gallionella sp.
GAGGACTGAGGGAAGGGTTGTTCCGCCATTCTTAGTCCTCAGCACTCGTCCCTCAGTCCTGAATTAAATATGAAATGTCCATTCTGTAAAGGCAATGACACCCAGGTCGTAGACACTCGCGAAAGCGATGAGGGCGACCGCATACGTCGTCGCCGTCGCTGCTTATCGTGCGATAAACGCTTTACCACTTATGAAGCTGTGGAGTTGCGCATGCCGCAGGTGGTCAAGCAGAACGGTATGCGCAGCGAGTTCGATGCGGAGAAATTGCGCACCAGTTTCAAGCGTGCCCTGCACAAGCGTCCGGTGTCAACCGAGTTGGTAGACACGGCGATAGATCGCGTCATACAAAAAATCTTCGCGCTGGGTGAGCGCGAAGTCGGATCGCGCCAGATCGGCGAGATGGTAATGAAAGAATTGTTGAAGCTCGACAAGGTCGCCTATATCCGCTTTGCTTCGGTGTACAAAAGTTTTCAGGATGTCGGCGATTTTGCCGAGGCCGTCAAGGCGGTGCGCAAGTCACCGGCGCGGCGCAGCAAGTAATCCGCAGTATGTTTACGGCTCAGGATAATCATTGGATGGCGCAGGCTCTGCGGCTGGCTGAGCAGGGTTTGTACGGCACCAGTCCCAATCCGCGCGTCGGCTGTGTGTTGGTGGCGGATGAAAAACTGGTGGGCAGCGGCTGGCATCGGCGTGCTGGAGAAGCGCATGCCGAGGTTCATGCGCTGAGTGTAGCGGGCGAGGCGGCACGCGGCGCCACCGCTTATGTGACGCTGGAGCCGTGCAGTCATCATGGCCGCACGCCGCCGTGTGCCGACGCGCTGATTGCAGCGGGTGTCGCGCGCGTGGTGGTGGCGGCGCAAGATCCAAATCCGAAGGTAGGGGGTGCGGGCATCGCGCAGTTGCGTGCGGCGGGGATAGCGGTCGAAAGCGGGTTGATGGAAACGGCGGCGCGCGATCTGAATGTCGGCTTCTTTGCGCGCATGACGCGCGGCACACCGTGGTTGCGCAGCAAGATCGCCATGAGCCTGGATGGGCGCACCGCGCTGGCGAATGGCGTCAGCAAGTGGATCACCGGCGATGCGGCGCGGCGCGATGTGCAGCACTGGCGCGCACGATCCTGCGCGGTGTTGACCGGCATCAATACGGTGCTGGCGGACGATGCGCGTTTGAACGTGCGCGAGATAGCGACACAGCGACAGCCGTTGCGCGTAGTGCTGGATAGCCGGTTGCGTATGCCGTTGCAGGCGCGCATTCTGCGGTCACCCCCCTCTCCCGCAGGCGGGGAGAGCGTAGCGAGGGGGGCGAAGCCGGCTGGGGGTGAGGGAAGGGTTTTGATCTACACCGCAGTGCGCGATAGCAAAAAAATTTCGGCACTGGAAAAAGTGGACGCAACGGTTTGTGTGTTGCCGGATGGCAATGGGCAAGTGGATTTGCCCGCGATGTTGCGCGACCTTGCGCAACGCGGTTGCAATGAGGTGTTGCTGGAAGCAGGCAGCACCTTGAACGGTGCGTTGTTGCGCGCAGGATTGGTTGATGAATTGGTGCTATACGTCGCACCGCAGTTGTTGGGCGATATGGCGCGCGGTGTCGCGCAACTGGGCGAGCTTACCGGTTTGGATCAGCGCGTCGATCTTGGCTGGCAGGATGTGCGCCAAGTCGGCCAGGATTTGCGCATCGTGGCAAGAATTCGTAGGGTGGGTTACGGCCTGTGACCTAACCCACCCTTGTAATTTAGAAATGAAATTATTTTATGAGACTGGCACGCGCCCGCGCGATCGCCGCAATGACTTGCTGCGGCGCAGTGCCGCCGATGTGGTTGCGGCTGGCGAGCGAGCCTTCCAGCGTAAGCACCTGATACACATCCTCTCCGATGAGCCTTGAGAATTGTTGCAGTTCGGCCAGCTTGACGTCGCTCAAGTCGCAACCGCGCTGTAAGGCTGCGCGCACCGCGAGCGCCACGGCTTCATGGGCATCGCGGAACGGCATCCCTTTTTTGACCAGATAATCGGCCAGGTCGGTGGCGGTGGCATAGCCTTGTAAAGCCGCGCTGCGCATGGCTTCCGGATTAACCTTGATGCCCGCGATCAGGTCGGCGTAGATGCGCAGGGTTTGCGTCAGCGTTTCCACCGTGTCGAACAGCGGCTCCTTGTCTTCCTGATTGTCCTTGTTGTAGGCCAGCGGCTGCCCCTTCATCAGCGTGAGCAACGCGACCAGATGACCGTTCACCCGCCCGGTCTTGCCGCGCACCAGTTCCGGCACATCGGGATTTTTCTTTTGCGGCATGATGGAAGAGCCGGTGCAAAAACGGTCGGCGATTTCGATGAAGCCGAAACGCGGGTTCATCCACAGAATCAATTCTTCGGAAAAGCGCGACAAGTGCGTCATGATCAGCGCGGCGCAAGCGGTGAATTCGATGGCGAAATCGCGATCCGAAACCGCATCCAGCGAGTTTTCGCACACCCCGTCAAAGCCGAGCAATTCCGCGACCATTTCGCGCTTGATCGGATAGCTGGTTCCGGCCAGCGCCGCCGCGCCGAGCGGCAGGCGGTTCACGCGTTTGCGGCAATCCTGCAACCGTTCCGCATCGCGCTTGAGCATCTCGAAATATGCCATCAGATGATGCGCGAAGCTGATCGGTTGCGCGACCTGCAAATGGGTGTAGCCGGGCATGATGGTGTTGGTGTGCGGTTCGGCGAGATCGAGCAGCGCGCCTTGCAAAGCCTTGATGAGCCCGATCAGTTCATCGATCGCGTGGCGCAGGTACAGGCGCACATCGGTCGCTACCTGGTCGTTGCGCGAGCGCCCGGTGTGCAATCTTTTACCGGCGTCGCCGGCCAAAGCGGTAAGGCGCTTCTCGATGTTGAGGTGTACGTCTTCCAGATCCAGCGACCAGACGAATTCGCCGGCGATGATCTCGTTCTCGATTTGCGCGAGGCCGCGCTTGATGTCGCTCAGATCCTGCGCGGCGATGATGCCGCAGGCCGCCAGCATCTGCGCGTGCGCCAGCGAGCCCTGGATGTCGAACAGTGCCAGCTTGTGATCGAAGCCCACCGACGCGGTGTAGCGTTTGACCAGTCCGGCCACCGGTTCGGCGAATCGTCCCGACCATGCATCTTTACTTTTATTTTGCATTGGATCTTGCATTACCGCCCCCACTTGTCCCAGAATAAAGCGTGAAAAACTTGAGCAACCCGCAAAGTTTCCCAGCCATGAGTAATGCGCGCAGTATAAATCAAAATGCTTTGCCCGATGCGTTGCCCAACTTTCGCAACCTCGGCGTCACGCTGCGCATCCTGCTGATCGGCAGCGGCCTGGCGTTGTTGCAGGCGTTGTTGCAGGCGAGCGCATGGGCGGACGTGCCGCAGCGCATGATGCAGATCGCAGCGTTGTTTGCACCGATCCTGCTGACCAGCTTGCTGCTGCTGTGGGCGGCGCAGCCGTGGTTGAATCGGCTTGGCTACTGGCGCGGCGCGCTGGCAGTGAACGTTTTGGCGGTGGTGACGACGCTGGCCGTCTATGCTTTCGGCGGCGATCTGTATCGCCCGACTAGCGGCGATGTTAACGCTTTCGATGTGGTGCGTTATGCGTTGCTCAGCGTGATGGTGTGCGGCATCCTGCTGCTGTATTTCCGGCTGCGCACCCGGGTGCTGTCCCGCGCTCTTGAAGATGCGCGTTTGCAGGTGTTGCGCGCGCGCATCAGGCCGCACTTTCTGTTCAATACCATCAACGCCGTGCTGGGCATCATGCGCGCCCAACCCAAGCAAGCCGAAACCGCGCTGGAAGATATGGCGGACCTGTTTCGCATGGCGATGTCGGATGAGCAGGATCTGGTGCCGGTGGGTCAGGAAATTCAGTTGAGCAAACAATATGTGGCACTGGAGCAATTGCGCATGGGCGAGCGGCTGTGCGTGGTTTGGCAAATCAAGGACGTGCCGGATGACGCGTTGATTCCGCCGCTGTTGTTGCAGCCGTTGCTGGAAAATGCCGTGTATCACGGCATCGAGCCATTGCCGCAAGGCGGTTGCGTCAATATAGTGTTGTGCCGCAATGGTGACGAGTTGCAGATCAAGGTCGAGAACCCATGCCCATTGCGCGGCGAGGCGCCGCATCACGGCAACCGGGTCGCATTGCGCAACATCCGCGAACGGCTGGCACTGTTGTTCGATGTCGAGGCACGCTACCAGTTCGAAAACGGCAAAGACTTTTATCGTGTCGAAATCGCGCTTCCCTATATCAGGGAACGACGCCATGCAAGGGAACGGCGCCCATGAGTGTGATCGGGCCAGCCTTGCGCGTGTTCATCGTGGACGACGAATTGCCCGCGCGCAACCGGTTGCGCGACTTGTTGCATGATTGCAGCGGGCATCTGGCGCTTGAGGTGGCGGGCGAAGCGAGCAACGGGCAGGAGGCGCTGGACAGACTTCTTGAAATCCAGGCCGATGTGGTGCTGCTGGACATACGCATGCCGCAGATGGACGGCATCGAACTCGCGCAACATTTGCAGAAACTACCCAAGCCGCCGGTGATCGTTTTCACCACCGCTTACGATGATTCCGCGATCAAGGCATTCGAGCTGCACGCGGTCGATTACCTGCTCAAGCCGATACGCACGGCACGTTTGCTGGAGGCGCTGAATCGTGCGCGCGCAACGGTTCCGGTGCAAACCGAAGTGCTGCGCGACTTATTGCCCGAACCGCGCAGGAATTTTTCCATCCACGAGCGCGGCAAGATCAGGCTGATACCCATCGAGCAAGTGCTGTATCTGCGCGCCGAGTTGAAATACATCACGGTGCGCACCGCCGAGCGCGAATACCTGCTCGAAGAATCGCTCACTGAACTGGAAAAAGAATTCACCGCGCGTTTCGTGCGCATCCACCGCAACTGTCTGGTGGCGAAAGCAGCGATAACGGGTTTTGAGAAGGGCGGTGAAGATAATGCCGAGAGTGCGGGCTGGATGGTGAAGCTGAAAGGCCTGGACGAACTGCTCGCGATCAGCCGCCGCCAGCAGCATATCGTCAAGGAGTTCGGTTGATCGGCGGTGGATCCAGGTATGCAAGAAATTTGCATCAAGGTCGTCAACAGCAACCGCACACCGATCAGTGCGTTGCATCAAGGTTACGGTCGGATAAGAAATAAGAGGCGGGCTGAATGAATCCTTATTGTCTGGTATAGTGAACACACAATGTGTATTTGCGATTTTTAACTTTCGCGAAGCTGTAATACACTATTGGAAATAATTCTAAATTTTAGAGTTGTTAATGAGGATCACTTAATTCAAGGAGAAATAAGATGACACAGCAATATTCCGATTTCATGCGCTGGATCAGCCGCGTGGTTATTTTAAGCATGCTGGCCATGGGTCTGCCGCTGCAATTCGCTTTTGCGGGCATGGTGGAAACAGACCAAGCTGTTTCACATGAACTGGCGGGGCAAGATCGTGCCAGAATTAGCGCGTTTATTGACCGTGAGGACGTACTCGCCCAATTGCAAAAGCAAGGCGTGACAGCCGGAGAAGCGAGAGCGCGCGTCAATGCGCTGACTGACGATGAAGCGCATAAGTTGGCCGGGAAATTGGACCAATTGCCTGCCGGTGGTGATGTTCTCGGCGTGTTGTTCACTGTTTTCATCGTTTTGCTGGTAACCGATATTGTCGGACTTACCAAAGTCTTCCCGTTTACCCGTTCAATGAAACGATAACTATGTTAATCCGAGACGCCCGCTGGTTAGCGGGCGTTTTTCTTTTGTGTCTCGGTGCTTGCGCAAATACGCCGCAGACGCGCTCCTTACTGGATTCCACGCTAGCCAGTCTGCCCAGGCAGGCCGAACTCACCGAAGTACCATTTTTTGCGCAAGAGGCCTTTCAATGCGGGCCGGCATCGCTGGCGATGTCTTTGAATGCTGCTGGTATTGAGGTGACACCCGAAACACTTAAGCCAGAACTCTATTTGCCGGACCGGTACGGCAGTCTCCAGGTCGAGATGCTGTCCGCCACGCGCCGTCATGGTGGTATCGCGTATAAACTGGCACCCGAATTAAACGATATGCTGCGCGAAATCGCAGCCGGAACACCGGTTATCGTGTTGCAAAATCTCGCTTTAAGTTGGTATCCGATTTGGCATTATGCGGTCGCGATTGGCTACGATCTCGACCGCGCGGAAATCATCTTGCGCTCAGGTCCAGAGCAACGGCAAATATTGCCCATGTCGACATTCGAATACACTTGGGCACGCAGTGGCTACTGGGCGATGGTCGCATTGCCGCCTGGGAAAATCCCGGAAACAGCAGAGGAAACTTCTTTTATTTCCGCACTCATCGCACTCGAAAAAACCAGCGATCCTGGCCGTGCACAAATCGCATACATTGCCGCATTGAATCGCTGGCCAGGAAATCTGTCCGCGCAAATAGGCATCGGCAATACTGCTTATCGGTTGAATAACTTGGCTCAAGCCGAAGCCGCCTTTCGCCAAGCCGCGCAGGATCATCCCGATTCAGTCGCTGCTTTTAATAATCTGGCGCAAACCCTGGCCGACCAAACACGTTATGAAGAAGCTATGGAAGCTGCTCGCCAAGCAGTCAGCTTGGGTGGCCCGCTGTTGCAAACTGCACAAGAAACGCTGGCCGATATTGAGCGCAGAGTGAAGCGATAGTTTTGACTTTTAATGAAGCACTCCCTCAAGGGCACCTCTAAAAAATCCAGATTTTATACAGGGCGACATAAATCTACTGCGCGATTTGCGGGCGGGGTCGGGCAGTGCTCGCGATCCGGGGTCGCGTAGCGGCAAACTGATGTGTATGCTCCGTTCGCTACGCGCTGGCCTCCCCCACCCGAAAACCGCTCGCTCCGATTTCTGTCGCCCTGAATTTTTAGAGGCGCCCTCAATAAGAAACAGACATGCCCGCACACAGGCTGTTTTTAATGCGAATTGGGCTAAGGCGCAGATGTCTGTTTATTGTCATCCGCCATCACCGTCTTGTCCAGGCTGTAATAGCGCTTGCGGTTGGTGTTGACGGTGGGCAGATAATGCCGAGTCTCTTCATAAGGCAGCTTTTCGAGCAGCGTCTGAAACACTTGTGACGGGCTGAGGCTGTTGATACGCGCAAAGCCGTCCGCGAAACGCTGCTTGCCTTTGGCTTCGGTAAAGGCGCGCATCACATTACTGGGTCCGGTGTTATAGGCCGAAATGGCGCAGTAGTCGCGCGAGGTGCGGTCATCTACCCGAGCCAGTTGGTCGTAGAGCAGGACGCTCAGATATGCAGTGCCCAGCTCGATGTTGTTTTCCGCTTCAAACAGATACTCTTTGGACGGCGCGATGTCTTCGTTTTTGGCGCGCCGGTAAGCTTCGCGCCCGCCGCTGGTGGGTACCAGTTGCATCAACCCGTAGGCGGGGGCGCTGCTGACGGCAAGCGGGTTGAAGCTGCTTTCGCTTTTGATCACGCCGAGTACCAGGCTCGGGCTGACGTTGTACTGCTTGGCATATTTGCGCACATGCTGGAGATATTTTTGCGCCTTTTTATCTTCAAAGTTCGCAATCATCGTGAACGAGACGAAGCGCACCGGTTTTTCACCGTTCTCGGTTTGGATTCTGCGCGTTTTGGCCTGGGGCAATAGTTTATCGGCAAAGCCGGCAGCCTGTTCATTGGTTTTAATCTCCTGCCCGGCATCGTTCAACACCAGTCCCAGCAAAAACGGGCTGCGTTTGCTGTTCAGATCGACGGCTCTGTCGGAGAATACATCCACCGAAGCGGGGTCATCCGGGGTGAGCAGCGTGGCGATGATGGCGTTTTTCAGGCTGACGTCGGCATTTTCTTCCAGCGTCTCAATGCTGATCTCGCCTAGTTCGAAATTGACCATGGCGCGGCTTTTGTATTCCTTGGTGTATTTGACGTAGGTCTTGCTGCCCGGCAGGCGCGTCTCGCGTTTGCCCCATTTTTTTTGCACCTTGCCGGTCAAGGCACTCATCAGATTATCGAAGTCGCGCTTGGCAACTTTCAAGTCCCGGGCCAGTTGCGTGGGGTCGCGTTGCCACTGCTCGCGCTTGGTGTCAAGCAGGGCTTTTGCAGTGGTTTTAGGGTCTGCGCTGGCGGCGATTTTCGCCAGGTTTTGCGCGCTACCGCTATTGGCGATATTCAACAGCGTGTCCAGTTTTGCGCTGTCCCCGGAGGAACAGGAGCCAAGCAGCGCGAGCATCGGTAATGAAATCAGGATTTTTTTCATGGTCTAGTCCTCTCCCTAACCCTCTCCCCAAAGGGATGTTTGTTATCCGCTGTTGCGTAACCCGGTGGCGATGCCGTTGATGGTGAGATGGATCGCGCGCTTCACCAGTGCGTCCTTATCTCCGGCGCGATGGCGTTGCAACAGCGCGACCTGCAAGTGGTTGAGCGGATCGATGTACGGCGTGCGGGTCATCAGGCTGCGCGCGAACGCGGGGTTGTCCTGCAATAGTGCGGTGTTGCCGGTGACGGCGAACAGCATGGCCACGGTGCTTTCCCATTCGCTGTTGATCGCGCCGAAGATGCGTTCGCGTAACGCCACATCTTCCACCAGTTCGGCGTAGCGCGAGGCGATGCCCATGTCCGTCTTGGACAGCACCATATCCATGTTGGACATCAGGCCGCGGAAGAATGCCCAGTTCTGGTACATCGCCTGCAATTGCTTGAGTCCGGCATCGCCTTCGCGCGCGATGAATTGCCGCACTGCGCTGCCGAAGCCGAACCAGCCCGGCAGCAGCGTGCGGTTCAAGCCCCAACTGAACACCCATGGAATGGCGCGCAAATCCTCGATGCAATCCGACGCCTTGCGCGATGAAGGGCGGCTGCCGATGTTGAGTTCGGCGATCTCGCGGATCGGCGTGGCGCTGAAAAAATACTCGGTGAAGCCGGGGGTCTGGTACACCAGCTTGCGATAGGCGGCGAACGCGTCGAGACTCAGCGCCTCCATGATGCGGTGGTATTCCGGCATGGTGCTGTCCGCGCCGTGATGGTGCAGCAGCGTGGCCTCCATGGTCGCGGCGATCAGCGTCTCCAGATTGCGCCGTCCGATCTCCGGATCGGAATATTTGCTGGCGATGACCTCGCCCTGCTCGGTGATGCGGATCTGCCCGTTCACGCTGCCCGGCGGCTGCGCCAGGATCGCGTCGTAGCTCGGGCCGCCGCCGCGCCCGACCGTGCCGCCGCGCCCGTGAAACAGGCGCAGCTCGACGCCGTGCTTGGCGAATACTTGCACCAGGTTGACCTCGGCCTTGTACAGCTCCCAGTTGGCGGTGAGGTAACCGCCGTCCTTGTTGCTGTCGGAATAGCCGAGCATCACTTCCTGCGTGTTGCCGCGACTCGCCAACAGCTTGCGGTAGTAAGGGGTGGCGAACAGTTCGTCCATGATCGTCGCGCAGACGCGCAAATCTGCGATGGTCTCGAACAGCGGGACTATATTGACATGCAAGACCGGATTGACATGCAGCACAGGATTTTTGCCACCTTCAAGCAGACCTGTTTGTTGCAGCATCAGGGCGATCTCCAGCATGTCGCTCACCGCGTCGGTCTTGGAAATGATGTGGTTGGGGAGTGCGTCGCGGCCGTAGCGCTGATGGATCTGCGCGGCGGCCTGCATGATGCGCAACTCGCTTTGCGCCACGTCACTGTATTGATCGATTTCGCCCAACAAAGGTTTGCCCGCTTGTAATGCGGCCAGCAACGTTTCGCGGCGGGACGCTTCGTCCATATCCTTATAGTTGGTTTTACCCCTTTTATGGGATAAAAGTTCTGATACGGTTTGTTCGTGGATCGCGCTGTGCTGGCGCATGTCCAGCGGCGCCAGATGAAAGCCGAACACTTCCACAGCGCGGCGCAAATAGGCGATGCGGCCGCGCGCCAGATACACCGCGCCGTGCTTGAACAGCGAATCGATCAGCACATCCAGATCGTCGATGAATTCCTGCGGCGTGGCATAGGGTCGCGCAAGCTTGTCCACCGGCGGCCGCTGCGATATTTTGTGACCAAGCTGCTTGGCGCTGGCCGACAGGCGCGAATACACCAGAATCAGCGCGCGGCGATAAGGTTCGTCGGTGCGGCTGGCCGCTTTATCCGGCGAGGCGTCGGAAAGCTTGCGCAATGCAGCGCTGACTTCCACCAGGCGATCGGTCAGGCTCAGGCGCGTGCCGAGGAGGTGTGTCTCGCTCAGGTAATGCTCGAAAGCCAGCGATGAATGCTGTTGCACCGCGTCCAGCATCACGTCGTGGGTGACGTAAGGATTGCCGTCGCGGTCGCCGCCGATCCAGCTACCCACGCGCAACAGCGGGGGGATGCGGATGTCCTTGTCGAAACGCGCTTCCAATTGCTTTTCCAGATTCGCGTAGATCTTGGGGATTTCGCTGAGGAAGGTGTAGCGGTAATATTCCAGTCCGTTTTTGATCTCGTCGCGCACATTCAGCTTGGCGGTGCGCAGCATGCGCGTCTGCCACAGGATCAGCACGAAGCGATGCAGCGCTTCTTCGTTGTCGGCCAGATCGTCCGGGGTCATATCGGTGCGATCGCGTTCGGACAGCAGGCGTGAAATGATCAACTGGCAATCGAGGATGCTCTTGCGTTGCACTTCGGTGGGGTGCGCGGTTAACACCGGCGAGATCAGCGCGCTGTCAAGAAATGCCTGCAAAGTTTTCTTGCTTATGTGTTTTTCCGCTATGCGCTCCAGCGCCAGCAGCAGGCTGCCGTCTTTGGGAGCGCTGCCCGCTTTGAGGTGGGCGCGATGGCGGCGGTTGTGATGCAGGTCCTCGGCGATGTTGGACAATTGCGAAAAGTAACTGAAGGCGCGCACCACCACCAGTGTTTCGCCGGGCGACAGCGCGTCCAGCGTTTGTTCGAGCTGTACGCGGTCGCGGTCATCCTGCGTCTTGCGGAAATGCACCGCCGCGCGCCGCACGTTTTCGATCAACTGGAATGATTTCTCGCCCTCCTGTTCGCGCAGCGTGTCGCCGAGGATGCGACCGAGCAGCCGCACATCATCGCGCAGCGGCAAATCTTTACTGGAAATATCGGCAGGGGCTGAAATCAAATTCATCGGCGGCTATCAAATTCATCACGCTCTCGGGACAAAAGCGCGGCGCACCCTATGATAGAATCAGAATGCGCCGCGCACCAATCGCAATATTTCAGACACAAAAATTCAGGAAATCAGATGAGCCCAGTTTCTTCAACAAAACCATCGCCATCCCCAACCATTCCTTCCCGCCTGGTGATCGCATCGCGTGAAAGCGCGCTGGCGATGTGGCAGGCAGAATATATCCGGGACAGGCTGCGCGCATTATATCCGCAAATCGAGGTCAGCATATTGGGCATGACCACCCAGGGCGACCAGATTCTCGATGTGACGCTGTCCAAGATCGGCGGCAAGGGTTTGTTCGTGAAGGAGCTGGAAACCGCGCTGGAAGACGGGCGCGCCGACCTCGCCGTGCATTCGCTGAAAGACGTGCCGATGAATCTGCCGGAAGGTTTCGTGCTGGCCGCCATCGGCGAACGCGAAGACCCGCACGATGCGTTCGTTTCGAACCAGCATGAAAACCTGGCCGCGTTGCCGGCCGGCAGCGTGGTGGGCACGTCCAGCCTGCGCCGCGAGAGCCAGTTGCGCGCGCGCTTTCCGCATCTCAAGATAGAGCCGCTGCGCGGCAACGTGCAGACCCGCTTGCGCAAGCTGGACGAAGGAAAATATGCGGCGATTATTCTGGCCGCCGCCGGGCTGAAACGCCTGGGTCTGGGCCAGCGCATCCGTGCACTGATCAGCAGCGAAGACAGCCTGCCCGCCGTCGGGCAAGGCGCGCTGGGCATCGAATGCCGCGCCGATCGCGCCGATGTGATCGCCTTGCTGCAACCGCTGCATCATCCCGATACCGCCGCCTGCGTGCTGGCGGAGCGGGCGCTGAGCCGCGCGTTGGCGGGCAGTTGCCAGGTGCCGCTGGGCGGCTTTGCCGAAGTGAAAAACGGCAAGCTGCGGATGCGCGGCTTCGTCGCCAGCCCGGATGGCAAGCGCATGACGCACGCCGAGTTGCTTGGCGACATCGCGAACCCCGAAGCGCTGGGAAACAAAGTCGCCGCTGCGCTGCGAGCGCAGGGCGCCGATGAGATTCTCGCCGCGCTGAATGGCTAATCAGCCGCTCGGTGGACTGACTATCGCCGTCACGCGACCGCGTGACCAGGCCGTGCAACTGGCGCAGCGTATCGAGCAGGCTGGCGGTATTCCGTTGCTGTTTCCGTTGCTGGAGATCGAGCCGGCGCAAGATGCCAACAGGCTGCACGAACAGCTCGCACGACTCGCGCAATTCGATCTCGCCATATTCATCAGTCCGAATGCCGCGCAATTTGGCATTACAGCAATACGCGCGGACGGAGGACTTCCCCAAGCTCTAAAAATCGCCACGGTCGGGCAGGGCAGCGCGAAAGCGTTGCGCGCATCGGGTGTCGCCAACGTGATCGCACCCACGGGGCGTTTTGACAGCGAGGCTTTGCTGGCCTTGCCCGAATTGCAAAATGTCACCGGATGGCGCGTGATGATCTTTCGCGGCGATGGCGGACGCGAGTTGCTGGGCGATACGCTCAAGGCGCGCGGCGCGACGGTGGAATATGCTACCTGTTACCGGCGCAGCAAGCCGCAACAGGATGTGCGGGTGTTGCTGGATGCCAAACCGGATGCGCTAACCGTCACCAGCAGCGAGGCGCTGGGCTACCTGTGCCAGATGCTGGATACCTGTCCTGAGCCAAGCCGAAGGAGTAATGTTCAAAATGCATTGCGCGACACACCGCTATTCGTGCCGCACGCGCGCATCGCCAAACTTGCCAGACAACAAGGCTGGCAGCAGGTTCATTTAACAGGATCGGGAGACGATGGTTTAATATCGGCTTTGATTACTTGGGGTTCAGGCAGGACTGAGGACTGAGAACTGAGAACTAAGAACTGAGAACTGAGAACTGAGAACTGAGAACTGAGAACTGAGAACTGAGAACTGAGAACTGAGAACAAACTGCTGCACCGCTTGTAACTCAGTCCTCGCACCTCAGTCCTCAGTCCTGTTATGAAGGGTATTGAATGAACGAGCAAATCCCACAACTCGAAAAAATCGCGCCGGATACCTCGGCATCTCCAACCTCGCGTAAAACTTCGGTGGCTGACGTTTTCTCGCGCATCAGCATCGCGCAACTGACGCTGGCCGTACTGGTGGTGATCTTCCTGTGGCAATGGCTGGATGGGCATCGCGCCATTAACGACATGCAACAGCAACTGGCGAAAAAGATCGCCGAGATGGACGGCGGCAGCAAGGCCAATCAGATGTTGCTGGCGCAAAGCCGGGATCAGGTGAGCGAACTGTCCGCCAAAGTTTTGACGCTGGAGACACGCTATGCCGAGGCGCAAAATCAGCGCGCCGCACTGGAGGCTTTGTATAACGACCTGTCGGTAAGCCGCGATGAAACCGCGCTGGCGGAAGTCGAGCAATTGCTGCTGATCGCCGAGCAGCAATTGCAATTATCGGCCAACGTGAAGGCCGCGCTGATCGCCGTACAGAGCGCGGACGCACGTTTGCAGCGCATGAACCGCCCGGCATTCAACGGTCTGCGCAAGGCCATCAGTCAGGACATGGACAAACTGCGCGCGCTGCCCAGCGTCGATATCACCGGCATCAATTTTCAGCTCAATAATCTGATCGCTGCCGTGGATGGGTTGCCGTTGGCCTATCGGCAACATGCAGCAAGCGAGCCGATCGCGCGGGCGGCTCCGCCACAGGATGAAACGGCCTGGCAGAAATTGCTGCGCGAAATCTGGCAAGAGGCGAAGCAGATGGTGCGTATCGAAAACACCGAAAGGGCCGAGATTCCGCTGCTGCCGCCCAGCCAGGAATTTTTCCTGCGCGAGAATCTCAAGCTGCGTTTGCTGTCGGCGCGCATCGCGCTGTTGTCCCGCGACGAGGTTAGCTTCAGCCAGGAACTGAAAACCGCGCAGCATTGGACGAAGCGGTATTTCGACGGCAAATCGAACCAGGGCGCGCGAATGTTGGCCGGGCTGAAGAAACTTGCCGCGTCCGACATCAGCACCGAATTGCCGGACATCAGCCCGAGCTTGCAGGCGGTGCGCAATTTTCGCTTGACGCGCGACAAGGCGGCGCGATGAAATACCTGGTGTGGATACTCGCCCTGTTTGCCGCTGCGGTCGCGCTCACTATCGCATCGCACAATCCGGGATATGTGTTGCTGGTGTATCCGCCGTATCGCATCGAGTTGTCGCTTACGCTGTTCGTCGTCCTGTTGTCGCTCGCTTTCGTGTCCGGCTATGGGCTGGTACGCCTGATATTCTCCGCGCTGCAACTGCCGGCCTATGTTCGGAAATTTCGTCTGGAGCGCGCGCAAGCCCGGTCCCGCGAACTGTTGGACGAGGCGCTTAGCGCGTTTTTAGAAGGACGCTATGACGCGGCGGAAAAGGCTGCGGCGCGCGCGATGGAATCGGGCAAAACCTCCGCCCTGCTTTTCATCATCGCCGCACGATCGGCGCACGAATTGCGCGAATACAAAAAACGCGATGGCTATTTGTCTGCTGCCGCCAGCGGGGGCAAGACGATCGGCGATTCCACCATGCGTTTGATGGCGACTGCCAAATTCATGCTCGACCAGCGCGACCCGTGCGCCGCATTGAACGCCTTGCGGGAATTGCGCGACACGGGTGTCAAGGGTCATCCCGGCGCGATGTCGCTCGAGCTCAAGGCGCAGCAGCAGGCGGGTAATTGGGATGAGGTGCTGAACCTGATCGATCAGTTGGAAAAGCGCAAAACTGTAGATGCGATAACCGCAGGGCAATTGCGCCAGCAAGCCTGGCTGGAAAAAATCGGCCAGCAACAAGATTTGGCCGGCCTGACCGCCTGCCTGAAAAACATCCCCGCCGATTTCAAGCGGCGCAGCAAGATCGCCGCAACCGCGGCGAGCGCGCTGATGCGACACGGCGGCTGCCCGCCCGCCCGGCAACTGCTCACCGACAGCCTGAATGCGCAATGGGACAGCGAACTGGTCGCGCTGTACGGCGATTGCCTATCCGACGATGGAGCCGCGCAAATCGAGCAAGCCGAGAAATGGCTCTACCATCACAAGCAAGATGCCGGACTGCTGCTCGCGCTCGGCAAACTGTGCCTGCACCAAAAGCTGTGGGGCAAGGCACGAAGCTATCTGGATGCCAGCATCAGCCTCACGCCCAGCCACGCCGCCTACACCGCGCTGGGACAGCTCGCGGAACGGCTGGGCAAATCGGATGAGGCGTTTAAGTATTATCAGAGCGCGATGGAGCTGAATGCAGGACTGAGGACTGAGGACTGAGGACTGAGGACTGAGAAGGAAAGGCTGAGCAGCGAGTTCTACTCAGTCCTCAGTCCTCGCACCTCAATCCTAGTTCTTGGGTGCAAATGTAAACGCATCCGAGAAGATCGCATCATTCGGCAGCCTGCGCTGAGTGGTGAAGTTGCGCTGTGCGGCTTCCACGACCACCGGCGCGCCGCAGACATACACTTCGTAGGCCGACAGATCGCTGTAGTCATCCAACACCGCCTGATGCACGAAACCGGTGCGTCCCTGCCATGCGTCTTCCGGCAAGGCTTCGGAGAGCACCGGGGTGAATCTGATGCCGCGGCTCTCCCATTGCACGGCCTTGTCCAGCATGTACAGATCTACCGGCTTGCGCGCTCCCCAGTAGAAATGCATCGGACGCTTTAAGCCGATATATAACGCGTGCTCGATGATCGCCTTGATCGGTGCGAAGCCGGTGCCGCTGGCGACGAAGATGATCGGCTTGTTCGACTCTTCGCGCAGAAAAAAAGTGCCGAGCGGACCTTTGAAGCGCAGGATGTCGCGCTCCTTCATGGTTTCAAAAACAGATTGGGTAAATGCGCCCCCGGCGATGTTGCGGATATGCAGTTCCAGAAACGCATCGTCGTGCGGCGCATTGGCCAGCGAGAAACTGCGCGGTTTTTGATCCTTGAGCAGAATGTCGATGTATTGTCCGGCCAGGAATTGCAGGCGTTCATTGGCGGGCAGCTTGAGCGAGAGCACCATGACATCCGGCGCGGGCCGCTCCATTGTCTGCACACGGCACGGCAGGGTCTTGATGGGAATATCCTTGACCGCATTCACTTCGCGGCATTCGAGGGTGAGGTCGGAAAGCGGCTTGGCGCAGCAGAACAAGGCCATGCCCACAGATTTCTCGGCATCCGTCAAAGTGTCTTCCTGAAACTTGCCATAGTCCACCTGCCCTGTCACCACCTTGCCCTTGCAGGTGCCGCACACCCCGTCGCGGCAACTGTAGGGCAGCGTGTAGCCGTGCTTGATCGCGGCTTCGAGAATGGTCTCGTGCGCTTCGATGGGGAAGCTGTGGCCGCTGGGCTGAATAACGGTTTGGAAAGTCATAATGAATGCTGTGTGTTGCGCAAAGGCGCGGATTTTAACGCATAATCATGGCATGAGAAGCATTCTTATTGTCGGCTGCGGCGATGTCGCGCTACGCGCTATCCCCTTGCTAAAGCGGGGTTATAGGGTGTTTGCTTTAGTGCGTAATGCCGCATCTTGCGCAAGATTGCGAGCGCTGGGTGTGGTGCCGATACTGGGCGATCTGGATGATCGCGCCAGTCTTGCGCGCATCGCAGGACTGGCGGATGCGGTGCTGCACTTCGCGCCGCCTTCATCTACTCCTCCCCTGACCAGGGGAGGATGGGAGGGGTTAGGGGGGCAGGGGGGATTTGTTTTTCGCGACACGCGCACCCGCAACCTGCTCAGCACCCTGTCGCAAGGCAAGTTGCCCAAGCGGCTGGTGTACATCAGCACCAGCGGCGTGTATGGCGATTGCGCTGGTGCGTGGGTGAGCGAGACTCATCCGCTCAAGGCAACCTCACCACGCGCACAGCGCCGCGTGGATGCGGAAAAACAAATCCGCTCCTGGGCTAAACACAATGGAGTACACGCCAGCATCCTGCGTGTACCCGGCATCTACGCGGACGACCGTCTCCCGCTTGATCGTCTGCGCGCAGGCACCCCCGCCATTATGCAAGCGGAGGACAGCTACACCAACCACATCCATGCCGACGATTTGGCGAATATCAGTGTCGCGGCGTTGCGCTATGGAAAACCATGTCGCGTGTATCACGCCAGCGACGACAGCCAGTTGAAGATGGGCGAATATTTTGACCTGGTGGCGGATGCGTATAACCTGCCGCGCGTACCGCGCATCAGCCGCGCCGAGGCGCAGCAGGTGTTGCCGGAAATGTTATTGTCGTTCATGAACGAATCGCGGCGGCTGACGAACGTCAGGATGAAGCGCGAATTAAAAGTGAAGTTGCGTTATTCGTGACCGGGGAACATGTTGCGGAAAATCAGATAGCGGCTGCGCCGTGTCCCGGTTCCGAATTGAAATTACATGGGGATCGAATGCTCGTTTTGGTTGGTTTGCTCCAGCGCATAAATCGAATCCAGGATTTTTGAGAAACGTATGCCGAAATCGGTGAAACCATATTCGACGCGCGGTGGAGTTTCCGGATAACTGCGCTTTTCCAGGATGCCGAAGCGCATCAGCTTGCGCAAACGCTCATTGAGCACCTTGGTGGACAGTCCGGGTACGGCATGTTCCATGGCTCCTGGCCGGTGTATACCACGCCGCACCAAATCGATCACCGTCAACGACCACTTGCAGCCAACCACATTCTCGACCATGTAGGTGACGGTTGGCCGACTGGCCGCATCAATAATTTTTAATTCTTCCGTTATCATAAACATATACCGTAAAGTACCCGGCTTACCGTTTTGTGCCCGCTTTAAATCACGGTTGAGGCCGGATATATTGCGCTCCCGTTCATTTCAACATACAGGAGACAATTATGCAAACACACATAAAATTTTTTATGCTTGCGGTGGCGTTGATCGTAGTGACGCCGACGTATGCCGATGAGGTGCCCTATCCCGCAGGTTATCGTGACTGGCATCACGTCAAGAGCATGGTCATCAATCCGGGTCATCCATTGCATGATGCTTTCGGCGGCATACATCACATTTACGCCAACCCGAAAGCGATGAAGGGCTACGGCAAAGGAAAGTTCGAGAATGGTTCGGTGATCATTTTCGATCTGCTGGAAGCAAAGTCCGGTGACAATGCGGTGACCGAAGGCGCGCGCAAGGTGGTTGGTGTCATGCACAAAGACGCGAAGCGCTTTGCCGCGACCGGAGGCTGGGGTTTTGAAGGTTTTAAAGGGGACTCTAAAACCGAGCGCGCTGTCGGCAAAAATGCTGACAGCGCCTGCTTCCAATGCCACGTGCCACAGAAGGCGAACGATTACGTTTTCAGTAAACCACGCCCTTAAGCCGGAGATGGCCGCGCTAGTCCCGTAAGCAAGAGGATGATGCGGCCATCAAGGTTTAATTGTTGCTCAACGCGACGAGCTAATCCGGCTTGGTTTTCGCCGCGCCGCTGGCGATCACTTCAGACAATCAGGTATCAGGAATCAGTCCCAACACCTGCCTGACGTATTCGGAAGAAGTAAAAAGGTTTTGATTGTTGCGATTCTCAGGAATCAGATGTCGGGAATCAGGGATCAGTGGTTGTATCGCGCTTTGCGCGATGCTTTTCCTGATTCCTGATCCCCGATTCCTGTTTCTTAACGTTATAGAGTCAAGCCTCACGGGCAATTAGTACCGGTTAGCTTAACGCATTGCTGCGCTTCCACACCCGGCCTATCAACGTCATGGTCTCGAACGACCCTTCAGGGGGTTGGCCCCCAGAGAAACCTTATCTCAAGGCGAGTTTCCCGCTTAGATGCTTTCAGCGGTTATCTCTTCCAGATTTAGCTACCAGGCAATACCACTGGCGTGATAACCGGTACAGCAAGATCGATTTCTGACGATGCATGACCGAACGCCATGACGTCAAGGCTTCAGGGCCGCTGTGCATCGCCTCCGTTCACATCAGCCTGCGTGTGGCAACCGGTACAGCGCTTGGTCGGTCCGGCAGCCTGTCCGCGGCGGCGGAGCGTATCGTGACAACCGATGCAGCTGCCATGAAACGCGCTGCGGGAATCCGGCGCGGCGCGGGCAGAGGGCCGATGACACTCCCGACAGGTAGCGCGCACGTCGGTTCCTGTTGAGGTGTGATGACAGACTGCGCAGTTCGCTCCTTCGCGCGCGGCGTGGCGGCCGTGGTCGAAGGGCACGGCACCGGCGCGCGACGGTAACTCAATGGCGGCGGCCGAGACAGCGGTCGCGAGCAGCGCGCACCACAGGACAGTACGCAGGACTATCGGGCCGAAGCGCTTCAATTTCTTTGCCAGGCCAACAACAGTGCGAGTGCCAGCAGCGCTGCAACGGTTACTGCGGCCATCGCCCGCGCAATCCATAAGCGCATCGTCGTCGCCTCCTCAGACCATGTCGAAAATTTCGAAGTGCATGCGGCCGAGCGATACGCCCGCTTTGCGTAGTGCAGTCTCCACCACGGTCAGCATCGGTTGCGGGCCACAGACATAGCACTGGCAACGACGGCAGTCTGCAGGCAGGTGCCGCACCAACATCTCGGGTGTGAGTATACCGCGCTCGCCGGACCAGTCGGCGGGCGGTTCGCGCAATACGATCACCGTGCGCAGCTGCAACCGCCCGGCAAGGGATTCAAGCTCTTCGCGGAATGTGAGGTTATCGAGATCACGGTAGGCGTAAACGAGTGTAATCGGCCGCTGGTCGCCACGGTCGGCGAGCGTGCGCAGCATGCACATAAGCGGTGCCATGCCGATGCCGCCGGCAATCAGCACCAAGCCCGTGGCGTCATGCCGATCGGGGCTGAAGGCGCCATACGGCCCATCGACGTAGGCGGTTTGACCGGGCGCGATGGCGCCGACGGTGGCGGTGAAATCGCCGAGCGCCTTGATGGTGAAGGCAATGCGACCAGGCTGCTGTGCGCTCGACACGATGGAGAACGGATGCTCCTGCATGGACCATGGACTGCATCCGATCGTTAGCCAGGCGAACTGCCCAGGCAGGAAATGAAACCCGTCGTGCCCGGACGGACTCAAGCGCAGCGTCCAGGCGCGGCCGCGCTCCGGCGTCACGCTCTCGACCACATACGGCCGCCGCCACAACAGCGCCGGCCGGATGGCGCGCACATAAATCACGAGCGCGACCCAGAACAACGCCAGCAGCACAAGCAGGTAACGCATGGCCGGTGCGCTGAAGTAATAGTCGATGCTCGCCACATGCACCACGCTGAGCGCCAGTGCGGTGACCGCCAGCACGGCATGGGCCTTGCGCCACAAATCGTAATGGAGATGCAGCGCCTTGCGTGCCACCGAGTTTCCCACCAGCAAGCCGAGCGCAATCAGCGCACCCACGCCGGCGTGCATGGAGCCGGGCCCATCGGGTTTGAGATAATGCCAGAGCGGCGGTTCGAGGCCGAGCAGAATCAGCACATGCAGCAGCACGACGCCGAGAATGGCGATACCGATCAGGCGATGGAAGTAGAAAATAACATCCACGCCGAACGGAGCCGCCGCGCGGCGAAAACGCGCGGTCAGCAGCAGCATCGCCCCCATCAGACCGAGCGCGCCGATCCCGAGCGCCACCGCAAAGTCCCAGCCAAAGCCGTTGCCGGGCGGCGCGGGAATGCTGACCGCCACCAGCAGCGGCGACAGCGCCAGCACCAGATAGAGGACAACCCATGCCACCCTGCTCAGAGAACCCATTGGCTCATCTCCCGTTTAGTCGCAACCGATGGAATCGATGGGGTCAGACCCTGAGGTCTCCCCTCAAAGTTGCAGCGCGGGATGATCATAACGCAACCGTTCAAGGGCTGCACAAAGCTCGCGTGGCGGGAATGCCCGTGAGTACCGATACTTATGTCGTGCCACTTATTGAAATATCACGCTTGGCTGTCGAATATGGCATCACCACCTACGCTGCTTCTTATTTGGAACTGGCAGCGCGCTTAAACAGTACGCTGGCAACGCAGGATAGAGCCTTGGCAGCCGCCGCAAAGCGTCGCAGTGTAAATATCACCGCACCTTGGCCGGTATAGATTCGATATTTGTAGGTGCGAATTTACCTCGCAGCGGTTCTTGCACCCTGTGGGTGTTCGCACGCACAAAACAATATGTAGGATGGGTGGAGCGCAGCGATACCCATCGCCAATGTTGAGTAAATGATGGGTATCGCTGTGCTCCACCCATCCTACGCGGGCTGAAGAATCAATCAGCTTTGTTCGGGCCAGATTTCCTGTTCAATCGCGAGTTGCTCGGTCAACTCTGCTATCAAACTCCGCTGATGCGCTGAAAGCTGCCGAAACTGCGCTACCAGTTTCGTTTCCGCCTCGTTCAGAGAGGTATCTTTTTCTGCCTGCAATTTTGTTCGCCGCACGCCTGCGGGCTGCTTTTGCTTGGCATCATTGGGCGGCCCATAACGCAGCCAATGTGCCGAAACATTCAACCAGCTTGCAAGCGTCTCAATCTTGTCCGCAGTCGGCCCGGCCTTCCCCGTCAGCCATTTAGAATGAAATGTACCGGAGTCGAATTGTTCAGCGCATCCTTATTTCAGTGGCACATAGTTATTCAGGGCATGCCAGCCACATGGCGTGTCTCATTCAATATCGCCAGTTTGGCTTTCAACTCCGGCAAAATTGCCGCGACGGCTTTTTCTCCCTCGAGTACGGCTATATTGCGGCCACTCATATTCGTAGCGGGGATGCCGTATGTGACGGGCCGGATAATGACATCCGCGTTGGGAAGCTCATAGCGATTGATGGTCTGCCCAAAGATGGTAAAGGTCTGCCACAATATGTCAACGATCCCTGCTGTTGCTCTATCCTGAGGGCGGTCTGAAATGTCTACGGCGATGACGAAATCCGCACCTAGTGTGCGAGCCGCGCTTACCGGAACAGGCGTTACCAGTCCGCCATCCACGTAATCTTTGGCGTTGATGGTAACGGGCTGGAAAAACACCGGAACGGAAGAAGACGCTCGAACCGCCGCGCCGGTATTGCCGGTTTGAAATACCATCATTTCACCGTTGCTCAGGTTGGTTGCTACTGCAGCAAAAGTCTTGTTGAGATTTTCTATCGGGCGGTCTTTGACATTTCTGTTGATAAAATCCTGCAGTGCCTGCCCCTTGATGCAACCCCGCTTATCCGAGACCACAGTCTCGGCAATGCATCGGTACATACCCGATCCGTCAATAACCTGGTCTTCCTCCATTTTCATGGACAATTCCTGTATTTGAAAGCCGTTATATCCGGCCGCATAGAGTGCGCCTACGACAGAGCCGGCGCTGGTGCCCACGATGATATCGGCAGAGATACCCTGTGCCTCCAGAGCCTTGATCACGCCGATGTGGGCAAAGCCGCGCGCCGCGCCGCCGCCCAATGCGAGCGCGATCTTCGCGGGTGGCCGCTCCACCACAGGCGGCTCTGGTGGTGGGGTTGCTTTGATGCCTGTGCAGGCTGTTACGCTGAGCAGCAACAGAATTACGATTGCAGTTTTCTTCATGGCTTCACTTTAAATATAGGGCTCGTTAGTTGCTGTTGCTTTCGGTTGTTCCCGGCAAAAAGTCTTTGCCGGCTTTGTCACCGGCTGAGGCTGGAATGCCCGATAAATCGCTGGTACCGGTGGGCGTGCTTGCATTTTCCCTGGATAGCATTCTTTCAACTTCTTCTTTGGAAAATGGCTTGCCCTGTTTATCCGGTGAAACTTCCCCTGCACATTTTGCAATTAGCTGATCGGTTGGCAGATCCAGGCAGTACCTAAGATCCCTTGAACGATCGGCTTCTGCCCAGACAAAAGTGTTCGCCAGCAGCAGCGTTATAGCGAATAGCGATGCGAATTTATTCATATATATTCTCCTGAATTTCATGCTGCACACTACGGGATATATCGCATGATCTACCCAGGCGCAGGCATACGTTCGTATCGTGCCGTGTATACACGGAAATATCAAGAAATTACTTTTGTATCAACACCCGAAAAGATTAGTCTTGCTGCAACTTCTGTCGGTTTAGTAGTCAGCTACTGGTTATACATCGGTACCAAGTTGATTGATTAACGTGATAAGGGCACCTCTAAAAATCCACATTTCATCCCAACTGCGGCGTTGCGGAAAAAATTTCTTGCTTACATATCAATCATATGCGGCGCTGCGAAGTGGGGTAAGCAGGCAATCCGCACAGCGGATGCTCGCAAATTTTTTCCGCGCCTTGCATTTGGGCGAAATCTGAATTTTTAGAGATGCCCATAATTGAATCCGCCAACCAATAGATTCGCCTTTTGACAGGATTATCCCTACCTCGCTTCATTCAGGCGCAACAAGTTGTAGCGAGCCTGATAATATTTCGGGTCGAGTAACAGCGCATTATTAAACGCTGTGCGCGCTTCTTCTTTTCTCCCCCCCAGCATGTATGCATAACCCAGATTATTTTGCACCCTCGCTTTTTCCGGCGAGCGCTTCGCTGTTGCTTCCCACAGAGATACCTCATTCCGGTAATCCTGATTTCGCAACACGGTTAAACTCATTAACACAATAAAAATTGTTCCAATACTTAATCTGAATGCCGATGGCTTTAACCACAACGACATCTCGATCACGATAGCCAGCGCTAATGGCCAACTCACCAGATACAACTGCCTGTCATTTGCCACGTCCAGCCTGGGCAGAAACAGGTAGAGGGGAATAAGTTGCAACGCTGTCCAGGCCAGCGTGAAGCTTAGCCACGGGCGTCGGCGAACGGTAAGCAGCGTAATCGCCAGTACCAGCAACAGCACCAGTGCATGCGGCAATAAACCGGTGTAGCCATGCAGTACCGGCAAATCCGGGTCAATGTTCAACCACAGCGGTAGCAGCCATTGCCTTAACAAATAGACAAAAGCAAGCAACTGGGTGGCGACATTTCCACTCAGACTATTAAATTCACCGCTGGTTTCCATCATGCTCAGATAGCCGGGGTGCAGAAAAAAGAAAATTGAACTTGCCAGCAACAGTGTCCAGCTTGACCATTGATTGCGTATTGCCGATTTGACCGATCCGCCGTTATATAACTCCCACAGCAATAGCGCTAACGGAAAAGTTACCGCAGTTTCCTTTACGCCCAGTGCCAGCAACATGCACAGCGGGGTGAACACATGCAGATACCATTGCTTGTGCAACGCTTTCCCCGCAATATAAAACAGCAATCCAGACAGATAAAACAACGTCATCAGCGCACTGGAGCGTCCGCTGATGTAAGCAACCGCTTCGGTATGCGCCGGGTGCACGGCAAACAGCAAGGCTGCCAGCAGCGGAATGGCTGTGTGTACGTGCAATGCAGGGTAGTGCTCAACAAAGCGGCGCGACAGCAGCCACACCAGCAGGGTATTGCACAGATGGATCAATATATTGGTGAGATGAAAGCCTGTCACGCCCAGGCCCATCGTCCAGTCAAAGGTGTAGGTCAATTTCAGAAGCGGGCGGATGCCTTGCCCAAAGTCATTCCACCACGCTGACCAGGAATGAATGCGCGCGTTGTTTACAATGACGTTGAAATCGTCAAACTGAAAGGAGCCCCACAGGGAGTTTGCATATGAAATAAAGACTGCACATATCAGCAAGGCCATAGCGAGTAGAGGTGTGCGTTTCGATCCCATTTTAATTATAAAAGTGAAATTCCACTACACCATCTCCCCAGCTCCCTCCCGCATGCGGGAGAGAGAAACTGCCGTGCTCAAGAGTCATGACGAGTCTGTGCAAAAGCCAGATCGAGCAAATCAACTGCATCCCACCAGCGATTGGCCGAATTCAGCATCACCAGCATTACCCGCGTCCCGCCACGCTCGGCCAGGGCAATCAGACAGGTACCCGCCTTGGAGGTGTAGCCCGTCTTCAAGCCCAAAGCTCCCTGATAGCGGCCTATCAGCGCATTTTTATTCTGCAGGGTGTATTTTTTTGACGTGCCAATTTCAGAAATTTGCATGGACTCCCTGATTGCCAGATCAACCACCCACTTGTGTTTGATTACCTCAGTCGTCAAGATAG
>JANONV010000040.1:0-1554 GCA_031421015.1 Gallionella sp.
CACCCCAATGACCGCAGTCAGCCCGCTTGACGATGCAGCAACCTACACCGTCTGCATGGGTATTTAATACCAATCACCCGGCGTGACCAAGCCCGCTTCGGCGGGCTTTTTTATTGCCCAGCGCAGCAAAATGCCGTGCTATGATGTCGCTGTATACATCCACAGCGAGGCAATCATGGAAACAGCTATTTTGACTCTCCGCGTCCCTCAAGAAATCAAGGATCAACTGGGCAAACTATCCGAAGCCACGCACCGCTCCCAATCTTTTCTTGGAGGTGAAGCCATCCGGCGATACGTAG
Organism: Gallionella sp.; assembly: GCA_031421015.1. Classification (GTDB taxonomy): domain Bacteria; phylum Pseudomonadota; class Gammaproteobacteria; order Burkholderiales; family Gallionellaceae; genus Gallionella. Next base: position 300 of record JANONV010000040.1, read on the forward strand.
AACTAGAAGCCTGGCAAATCGCGGAAATCCAGCAGGCAATTCAAGAAGCTGATACGGGAGATTTTGCGACCGATGGTGAACTCAGCGCGGTGATAAAGAAGTATGCGCGTTAGGTGGCTGCGCAAGGCGTTGCTCAATCTTGACCATGAAGCCGGTTACATTGCGCAAGACCACCCGAAAGCAGCCGCAGAATTCGTAATCCATTTACGCGACAGCGCCTTGATGCTTGGTGAACAACCCAATCTTGGACGCCCGGGTCGCATCCCCGGAACCAGAGAGCTTGTCGTAGCCAGCCCTCCCTATATCCTTCCTTACCGGGTGCGCAATGATACCGTCGAAATTCTGCGCGTCTTCCACACTGCACGGAAGTGGCCGGATAGATTGCTTTGAGGTGCAAACCTCACAGAGTTGCGCCTCCTAACCCTTGTGCAGCCTGGCTTCCGCCTGCTGCAACGCTTCCGGCAACCCCAGCAGCACCAGCACATCCCCGGATTGCAACAGCATCTCTTCGCTCGGCTGCGCGCCGCGCATACCTCGGCGGCGCACCGCATTGACTTCGACGTGCAACGCATCCAGGCCAATCTCGCGCAATCTCTTGCCTGCTGCGGCAGAATCTTCCTTGAGCAACACGCTGAGGAAGCGCGATTGCAGGCTTTCGCTGGTCTCGTCCTCATTGTTTTGTGCGGTGCGGAAATAACCGCTGAATGCCGCATAGCGGCGCGCACGGCTTTCCTGGACGCGGCGGATCACGCGAGTGAGCGGCACGCCCGCCATCAGCAACGCTTGCGAGGCCAGCATCACGCTGCCTTCCAGCACTTCGGCGACCACTTCCGCCGCACCGGCTTCCTTCAGGGCTTCCACATGCGTATCGTCGTTGGTGCGCACCACCACCGGCAAATCGGGGCGCAACTCTTTGACATGACGCAGAATCGTCAACGCGGAATGTTTATCCTTGTAGGTGACAACTAAGACCTTGGCGCGCATCAGTCCGGCGGCCATCAGCACTTCGCGCTTGGCGGCATCGCCGTAAACCACGCTTTTTTTCGCCGCCAGCGCTTCCCTTACGCGGCGCGAATCGAGATCCAGCGCGATGAAACTCAGGTTTTCGTCTTCCAGAAAGCGCGCCAGCGTGCCGCCGCTGCGGCCATAACCGCAAATAATCACATGCCCGCTGCTGCCCATGCTTTGAATGGCGATCTGGTGCATCTGCATGGCGCGATTGGTCCACTCGGCGGCAGAAAAGCGGCGCGCGATC
>JANONV010000041.1:0-2305 GCA_031421015.1 Gallionella sp.
TGTTGCGCGGGCGGTGCGCGCGCAAAACACCCAGTTGGCCACGGGCGAGCTGGGACAGTTGCCGGCTCTGAGCGGCCAGCAGTTGAACGCAGTTATTGTGACCAAAGGCAGGTTGTCCACGCCCGAGGAATTCGGCAATGTTATTGTGCGCGCCAACCCGGATGGTTCTACGGTACGCGTGAAAGACGTGGCCCGGGTCGAGCTGGGGGCGCAGGATTATTCGGTGGCCGCACGCCTCGATGGTCAGCCGGCCTCGGCCATTGCCATTCGTTTGGCGCCCGGCGCCAATGCGCTGGACACGGCCAGGGCGGTCAAGGCCAAAATGACCGAGCTGGCCAAATTTTTCCCCAAAGGCATCGATTGGGTCGTGCCTTATGATACTTCCCGCTTTGTTGAAATATCCATCCGTGAGGTGGTGAAGACCCTGGCCGAGGCGATGGTGCTGGTGTTTCTGGTTATGTACCTGTTCCTGGGAAATCTCCGCGCCACCCTCATCCCCACTATTGTTGTGCCGGTTTCCCTGATCGGAGCCACCCTGGGACTGTACGTTATCGGTTACTCGATCAACACGCTGACCCTGTTTGCCATGGTATTGGCCATCGGCATCGTGGTGGATGATGCCATTGTGGTCGTGGAAAATGTGGAACGCATCATGACCGAAGAAGGGCTTGCGCCGCGCGCCGCCACGCGCAAGGCCATGGGGCAGATTATCAATGCCATTATCGCCATCACGCTGGTGCTGATTGCGGTATTCATCCCGATGGCATTCTTCAGCGGCTCGGTCGGAGCGATTTATCGCCAGTTTTCAGTCACGCTGATCCTGACCATCTCCTTCTCATTGCTGATGGCGTTGACCTTGACGCCAGCGCTGTGCGCCAGGCTGCTGAAGCATAAACCGGGACAGAGTGTCATGCCCAGCACTGGATTCCTCGGTTGGTTTAACCGTTTTTTCAGCCGCACGACGCAGCGCTACAAATCGGGTGTGGGTCACGTCATCGGCAAGACCGGGCGCTATCTCATCATCTACGCCGTTATTCTGGTTGCGGTGGGCGTGCTGTTTTCGCGCTTGCCGACCAGTTTTTTGCCGGAGGAAGACCAGGGATATTTTATCAGCGTGATTCAGTTGCCCGCAGGTGCCACGCGGGAACGCACGCTGGAGGTTCTTTCCCAGGTAGAACAGTTTTATCTCAAGCAGGCCGAGGTGGAGCATGTCATCGGCGTGGCAGGTTTCTCTTTCTTTGGCCGGGGTCAGAACGCGGCCATCGCTTTCATTCGGCTTAAGGACTGGGATGAGCGCCCCAAGCCGGAAAATTCCGCGAGTGCTGTGGTGCAACGCGCCAACATGACTTTGTTCCGCATCAAGCAAGCCATGATTTTCTCGATCAACGTGCCACCCATTCCAGAGTTGGCGGCGGTCGGCGGGTTTGATTTTCGCTTACAGGATCGTTCCGGTCAGGGGCGCGAAAAATTGCTTGAAGCGCGCAACATGGCGTTGGGCATGGCCAGCCAGAACCCGGCATTGGCCGGTGTGCGTCCGGAAGGACAAGAGGCAGGACCGCAACTGCTGCTGGACATTAATCGCTTGAAAGCGCGTGCATTGGGAATTGATCTGGCGGAGTTGAATGAAACCCTGCAATCCGCGCTCGGTGTTGCCTACATTAACGACTTTGTGCGCGAGGGGCGCATCCTGCGAGTGCAAATGCAGGCGGAGGCCAGCACGCGCGCAACACCCGAAAATATATTACGCCTGCCGGTACGCAATGCTCAGGGCGCAATGATGCCCCTATCCGAAATTGCTACGGCGCGCTGGGTGGCCGGGTCGCCCAAGCTGGATCGCTATAATGGCCTACCCTCGATGAAAATTTCCGGCAGCCCCGCTCCCGGCCGCAGCAGCGGCGAGGCACTGGCGGCGATGGAGCAAGTGGCCGCACAATTGCCGCCGGGGTTTGGTTTTGAATGGTCTGGTACCTCATATGAGGAACGCCTGTCCGGCAGCCAGGCGGGGTTTCTTTTTGCCCTTTCTTTGATCGCCGTATTATTGTGCCTGGCAGCTCTATACGAGAGCTGGTCCATTCCACTGGCGGTGTTGCTGGTCGTGCCTATCGGTATTCTGGGTGCATTACTGGCGGTGACCGTGCGCGGCCTGCCGAACGACGTTTATTTCAAGGTGGGGCTGATCGTGATCATAGGCCTGTCGTCCAAAAATGCGATTCTGATTATTGAATTCGCGCGCGATCTGCAAGAACGCGGCCTCAGCTTGATTGATGCGACGGTGGAAGCCAGCCGTCTGAGATTCCGTCCGATA
>JANONV010000042.1:0-2518 GCA_031421015.1 Gallionella sp.
GGGGGTTGGTTTTGTCGCTATCTATACTTCGCGTCTGCCGCCCTGTCCTTGGCGATCTGCTCTTCATGCTTATCGCCCATCGCCATCAACATATCCTTGGTGTAATACAGGTCGCCGCGTTTTTCGCCGTGATATTCGAACACCCGGGTTTCCACGATGGCGTCCACCGGACAGGCTTCTTCGCACAGGCCGCAGAATATGCACTTGACCAGGTCGATGTCATAGCGTGTAGTGCGGCGTGTGCCGTCGGCGCGGTCCTCGGTCTCGATATGGATGGCCAGCGCCGGGCATATTGCTTCACAGAGTTTGCAGCCTATGCAGCGTTCTTCGCCGTTTTCGTAGCGGCGCAGCGCATGCAGACCGCGAAAACGATAGCTCTGCGGGGTTTTTTCTTCGGGGAACTGCACGGTAATTTTGCGCGCGAAAAAATAACGCCCGGTCAGCGCCATGCCTTTGACCAACTCGTAGAGCAGGAAGGTCTTGAAGAAATTTTTAATGATTTGCATCGTCTTCTCCTCTACCAGACCCACAGCGGGGTCTGCATCCACACCGCGATTACCACCACCCAAATGATGGTGAGCGGGATGAACACTTTCCAGCCCAGGCGCATCAACTGGTCATAGCGATAACGCGGGAAGGTCGCGCGAAACCACAGGAACAGAAACAATATGAACGAGACTTTGGCCAGCAGCCAGATAAAGCTGTCCGGCAGGAACGGCAACGGCGACAACCAGCCGCCCAGGAACATGATCGCGGTGAGAAAGGCGATCAAAATCATGTTGGCGTATTCGGCCAGGAAAAACAGCGCGAACGCCATGCCGGAATATTCGACATGGAAACCTGCCACGATTTCCGACTCGCCTTCGGCCATGTCGAACGGCGCGCGGTTGGTTTCCGCCACACCGGAGATCAGGTAAACCAACAACATCGGAAACAACGGAATAAAGTACCAGTTCATCATTCCATATGCGCCTTGCTGACCGCGCACGATGTCGCCCAGATTCATGCTTTGCGACACCATCAGCACGCACACCAGCGCGAAGCCCATGGGAATTTCATACGATACGATTTGCGCGGCGGAACGCACCGCGCCGATAAATGCGTATTTGGAATTCGATGCCCAACCGGCGATGACGATGCCGTACACCCCAAGTGATGTCATCGCCAGCAGATACAACAACCCGGCATTGAGATCGGCCAGCACCATGCCGTCGCTGAACGGAATCACCGCCCATGCCGCCAGCGATGGCGCCAGAGCCATGATGGGCGCCAGGACAAACAGAAATTTGCTCGATCCGGTCGGGATGATGATTTCCTTGAGCAATAATTTCACCCCGTCGGCAATCGGTTGCAGCAGCCCGAAATATCCGACGCGATTCGGGCCGATGCGGATTTGCATGTAACCGAGGACCTTGCGCTCGGCCAGCGTCAGATAAGCGACTGTTATCATGATCGGCACTACGATCGCCAGGATCTTTACCGTCGTCCAGATCGGCAACCAGGCCGAACCGAACAGGTCTTGTCCGGCGATTTGCATTGTTTGTAGCAACTCCATCATGCCCGTTCCCCGCTGACCGATTCCACAGTAATCATTCCGAACATCGCACCCAACGCCGCCGTGGCCGGATGCCCTGCCGCCACACGCGCCGTTGCTGCGGGCAACGAGTCATCAGCGCGCACGATCAGGTGCACACTTGCATTGCCCTGCGTCACTTTCACCGTATCACCAGATTTGATGCCCCGCTTTTGCAACTCGCCGCTCTGCATTATCACGCTGGGTGTTACCGCATCCTGTGTCGCTTGCAATGCAACCGCGCGGCGCACCACTGCATCGGCAGAATAGATCGGCACATCGGCAATGCGTTGCAAACCGGCCAGGGCTGAGGACTCAGGACTCGGGACTGAGTGAGGTGCAGGGGTTTGCTCAGTCCCCAGTCCTGGTACCTCAACCCCGTTCAGGCTGTTGTTCAATTTTTCCACAACATTGCCATCGCCCAGCACTTCATCGCGCACCGCTTCGCTACTGTCGTAATCAAAGCTGGATACATCGAGTAAATTACCCAACACGCGCAGCACTTTCCACGCCGGACGCGCTTCGCCTAATGGCTTTACCGCGCCCCTGAAACTTTGTACGCAGCCTTCGGTATTCACAAACGTGCCGGATGTTTCAGTGAACGGCGCGATCGGCAACAACACATCGGCGTACTCGCTCGCGTGGTGTTTATAAGCGGACATGGCCACCACCATGTCTGCGCTACGCATCGCGATCATCGCCAGTTGCGGGTCGTGCACGTCCAGTTCCGGCTCGACATTCAGCAGGATGTAAGCCTTGCGCGGCGATGCCAGCATTTGCGCGGCATTCATGCCTGGTGCGGAAGATGCGGGCGGGACGCCCGCGCTCCAAAACGGCACGGCTCCGGCCAGATAGCCGCCGACGCTGTTCGCCGCCTCACCCATGTAACCGAACTTCGCAGCGCACAACGCGGCGATTTGTTCGGCCAGTTGAGAAATTTGCGCA
>JANONV010000043.1:0-6583 GCA_031421015.1 Gallionella sp.
TGGGAAAGCCCTCCACATCCAGCACCGCCAGCCGCTCCAGTTTAAATTCCATTTCCAGGGTATGCAGCGATACGATACCAAGCCCCAGCCCGGCCATCACGGCGTGCTTGATGGCTTCGTTGCTGCTCATCTCCATGGTGGCGGTCATAGCCTGGCCGCGCTGCTCCAGGAAGCGCTCGATGGCGTTGCGCGTGCCCGACCCCTTTTCGCGCACGATGAAACTCTCTTGCAGAAGTTTGTGCAATGAAATTTGACCGCTCCGGGTCAAGGGATGGTCAAGGGGCGCGATGACCACCAGCGGGTTGCTCATGAACGAGTCGGCCACCAGGGGCATCCCCTTCGGCGGGTTGCCCATGATCGCCATGTCGGGAATGTTGTCCGTCAATTGACGCAGGATCGTTTCCCGGTTGGTTACGTTGAGATTGACGGTAATCCCGGCATGTTGCTTGTAGAATGTCGCCAGCAGGTAGGGGGCGAAATATTCCGCCGTGCTGGTCACCGCGATGTCGAGGTGTCCGCGCTGGAGTCCCTTCATTTCCTCCAGCACCGTGCGGATATCGGTGAACTGTTGGGCGATGGTGCGGCTGAACGCATACATTTCGTGTCCCGCCGCAGTGAGAAAAATTTTTTTACCGATGCGCTCGAACAGCGGCATGCCCACTTCGTCTTCAAGTTGTTTGATCTGGGTGGAAACCGCGGGTTGGGTCAGGTACAATTCCTCCGAGGCGCGGGTGAAGCTTGAATTTCGGGCGACCGCTTCGAGTAGCATGAGCTGCCTGAAAGTAAAGTTCTTCATTTTTCCTCCTGCCTGAGCAACCCGCTTACGGGTTATATTCAATCATACAAAATACCGTATGGATACAATAATAACTATTAATTATCTATTATGCTGATAATTATTTACAGTTCTACCAACTGTTGGTCGTTTGGACATCCGGGCGAATGTGTTGATGGTAGCGTCATTTTGATTATGGCTTTCCGCTAAAAGGAGATGGTAATGAGTGAAAAAAAGTTTAGTGCAGGTGTTAAGGAATATCGGCAGAACTACTGGATGCCCGATTATGTGCCCCTGGACACCGACATATTGGCCTGTTTCAAGATCACCCCGCAAGCTGGCGTGGATCGTGAAGAAGTCGCCGCAGCGGTGGCCGCCGAATCATCCACCGGCACCTGGACCACGGTGTGGACCGATCTGCTGACCGATATGGATTACTACAAGGGTCGCGCTTATCGCATCGAGGACGTGCCCGGCGACGATACCTGTTTTTATGCCTTCGTGGCCTACCCGATCGACTTGTTCGAAGAGGGTTCCGTGGTCAACGTGTTCACCTCGCTGGTGGGTAACGTGTTCGGCTTCAAGGCCCTGCGCGCGCTGCGTCTGGAAGACGTGCGTTTCCCCATCGCTTATGTGAAAACCTGCGGCGGCCCGCCGCACGGTATTCAGGTCGAGCGCGACAAGATGAACAAGTATGGCCGTCCGCTGCTGGGTTGCACCATCAAGCCCAAGCTCGGTTTGTCCGCCAAGAATTATGGGCGCGCGGTGTACGAAGTATTACGCGGCGGCCTGGATTTCACCAAGGACGACGAGAACATCAACAGCCAGCCGTTCATGCGTTGGCGCGATCGTTTTCTGTTTGTGCAGGATGCAACGCTGAGCGCCCAATCTGAAACCGGCGAGCGCAAGGGCCACTATCTGAATGTGACCGCACCGACTTTTGAACAAATGATGGAGCGTGCCGAATATGCCAAAGAGATCGGCGCAGTCATCATCATGCACGACTACATCACCGGCGGCTTTATGGCCAATACCAGTCTGGCCAACTGGTGCCGCAAGAACGGGCTGTTGCTGCACATACACCGCGCCATGCACGCCGTGATCGACCGCAACCCGCACCACGGTATTCACTTCCGGGTGCTGGCCAAAATCCTGCGTCTGTCCGGTGGCGACCATCTGCACTCCGGCACTGTGGTCGGCAAGCTGGAAGGCGATCGCGCGCCGACGCTGGGCTTTGTGGACTTGATGCGCGAATCCTTCATTCCCGAAGACCGCTCGCGCGGCGTGTTTTTCGACCAGGACTGGGGCTCCATGCCCGGCGTATTCCCGGTCGCGTCCGGCGGTATCCACGTATGGCACATGCCGGCCTTGGTGAACATCTTCGGCGATGATTCGATCCTGCAATTCGGTGGCGGAACACTTGGCCACCCCTGGGGTAACGCCGCAGGTGCCGCCGCCAACCGCGTCGCGCTGGAAGCCTGCGTCGAAGCGCGCAACGAAGGCCGCGAAATCGAAAAAGAAGGCAAAGAAATTCTGATCAATGCCGCCAAGGACAGCCCGGAACTCAAGATTGCCATGGAAACCTGGAAAGAGATCAAGTTCGAGTTCGACACCGTGGACAAGCTGGACGTGGTGAACCGCTAACCCTTCGACAGGCTCAGGACAGGTTTTCGGGTCGCAATGCTTTTGAGCATAAATTAAAACTCTCGCAGCGCGTGGCCGCCCGTAAAGTTAAGTGATGCCCCGTTAAGCGATTATGAAAGGAAATAAAAATGGCTGATATTCAAGATTACAAATCAACACCCAAGTATGAAACTTTTTCGTATTTGCCCGCCATGTCGCCGGAAAAAATGCGTCGGCAGATTGCCTATATCGTCAAGCAGGGCTGGAACCCCGCAGTCGAGCATGTGGAACCTGCGCGCGCCTTTAACTACTACTGGTACATGTGGAAGCTGCCGATGTTCGGCGAGCAATCAGTAGATGTCATTATTGCCGAACTGGAAGCCTGCCATCGGGCACACCCCAACAACCATGTGCGTCTGATTGGTTACGACAACTACTCGCAGAGCCAGGGCAGTTCCTTTGTGGTGTTCCGCGGGCGGTAGTAATCCGGTTTTGGGCGATCCGGCACAGGCTCGCCCAAGGATCAATTGAAATTGCCGATTGTAGTGGAAGGATAAAAACATGAGCGACGCTAAGTTAGAAAATAAAGGTTCCGCGCCTGATGGCACGGATGGCCGCATGCTCTCGCGTGCGCGCCGTCAGGCGATGTCGCGTGGCGGCATGGCCGGCATCGGACAGATGCCCAAGGCGAAACCGCAGATGTCCGGGCCAAAATCGATGCCTGCGCCAAAGCCCGAGGTTCGCACCGCCATGCCGGTGGTTCGCACCGCCATGCCGACGCGTTTGGAGCCGACTGCGCCCGCCAACCCGACTACCGGCGATGGCGGCTTTACCCATGCTGCCGGACAGCAAACGCTGGAAGCGGTCTGCGCCCTGGTAGAGGCAGACCCGTCCAGCGCGCCCAACGTGCGCCAATTGTGCCAGGAACGGCGGCGCGCGCTTTCCAGCCGCGGTAAACCGGCTCAAGGTAATTCACCAATGGGACAGGGCGGCGTTCGCCTCAATGACAATAAGACCAGCGCAGAAAATGGTTTGAGCGGGCGCGCGGCGGCTCGGGCACGGCGCGAAGAATTATGCCGCAACGGAAGCGGCGACGATCCCGCCTGCCGCCCCACCGGACGGGTGCGGACCGCATCCGCCGCACCGGCCAAAACGGAACAAGGCAGCACCCTGCGCGGCAGCTTGATTACCGGCACCCTGGTAGAACGCAGCAGCAAGATGACCGGCGTCGCCGGCAGTTGCCGCGCGATTACCGGCACCGAATACATCGGTGCCGAGCAGTATGGCGAATTTTGCGCAACAACGCCGCCACCCTCTCCCGCCAAAGTGGGCAGCAGCAGCACCGGCCACGGCCAGCGAGTGAGCGGCACAGAATTAGGGCGCAGCACGAAAGTGACCGGCGACGAACCCGGCGCCTGCCTCAAACTGACCGGCAGCCAGTACTACCAGCCGGATCTGTCCGGCAGCGTGTGCCAGGGCAGCGGCGTACCGCACAAAGTCAGCGTGATGAGCACCGTGCGCGAGCGCCCGGTGACCGGCACCGATGTGGCCGCGAGCACGGCGGTCACCGGCAGCGATCACGGCGCATGCAGCAGCGTGACCGGTACCGGATATGCCGGGCTGCAGCAATATCAGGCGTGCAACCTTGAGCCGGTGTTGACGCCGGAAAAAGTCGCGCTGTCGCGCACCTGGCGCGACCAGCCGGTTTCCGGCGCGGCGCTGGAACACAACCCGAAAGTCACCGGCGATGAATACGGCGGATGCCAGCCGATTTCCGGCACCGAATACATAGGCTCCGGCCAATACGCGGAATTTTGCGCAACGGATCGCCTCAGCGCAGCGCGCGAACGGGTCGCCACGCCGCGCGGTGCGGCCGCCGCGAGCATGACCGGGGTGGGTCGAGGTGTCAGGAATCAAGGCACCGAGAAAAAAGTCACCGGCAGCGCCCGCGGCACGGCGCAGCGCTTGAGCGGCACACCTTATTCGGATGACGCGCAGCCTGCGCTGTCCGGCGCGGTAGGCATGAGCCAACATCCTTTAACGCGCGGGCCAGCTGATCGCAGCAAAGTAGCTGTGGCGAGCGCGGCGGCACCGGTGCAAAGCGATTTCAGCGTGATGTCCCCGGCGCGCACCGCGCAAGCGAGCCAGCTCAACCGCGTTACCGGCACCGCTTACGGCGCGCAAGGCCGCATCACCGGACCGGTGAACTTGGCAACAGGGTTGGTTTCTGGCACGCCAGAGTTTCGCTATCGGCCGGAGTTTGGCAATCAGGAAGATAGCTACGCCGCTGCGCCTGCCGCCAAAAAACCGGCGCAGGCAATCGCGCCACAAGCCAACCGGGTCACAGGAGAAGGCCGTGAAGCGGGGTTTGCCATCACCGGCGCCGCCTGGCGGCGTGATGGCAGTACCACCGGCACTGAAGGCGTTTCTGCTGCCGGGCGCAACCCGACCCTGCGCGGCGATCAGCGCAGCATGGCGATGCAACTCACTGCCATGAAGGAGCGCGAACAGTTACAAGTGCCACCCAGTAAAGTCACCGGCAGCAGCGGCAACACCGCCGCCGGTTCCACCATCACCTACTCCGGCGGCGCGCGCGGCTAGCCCAAAATGAATACTCGCAACCGCCTTGGGCGCAGCACCAGCCTGCTCGCAGCAGGTCGTCCCATCCCGTTCGGGCTGGGGGCGACCGACGGCACGCTCCCCATGCGACAGCCGGTATATGCGGCGGCGCAGCCGGCAGAGTATGTGGCGAACGGCGCAGCAGCGGTGGAACCCAATCCGGCGTGTACCACACAGGGTGGCCGTTTATGCCGCCACCCGTTGACCAATGAGATAGAAAACCGGCGCTTGCTGGCGCATGAGCAAACCATCAAGGAACGCTTTGCCAATATCGTGCCGGTGTTGAAGCGCATCGCCGGTTTGCAGCACGAAGCCGATTTCACCGAGCGCGCGCAGGCGATGGCGCGCGAACAGCTGGGTTTCGAGTTGTCGGCGCAAATTCTGGCGGATGCATGGGTAGCCGATCTGGACATGCGGGCGCTGTATGGCGAGAGCGTGATGCGAACGCTGCGTTTGTTGGCCGAGCAAGCCCAGCTCAACAATCCGCAGCGGGACACGGACGAGGCGGTGGCGTTCTTCCTTGACAGCGGCTACCACGCGGTGGACATCTCGCCGTGTTCGGACGGCCGCTTGAAAGGCTTGGCGCGCTATATCCTGCGCCTGCCATCCGGGGCGGTGCGCAGCCGCAAGTCTTACGCCGGCGCGATGTTCGATGTGGACGCTAATGTGCAGCGCTGGGTGGAAACCGAGCTGATGCGTTTTCGCGAGGGATATCCGGTGACAGCCGACGCGGGGACGCGCTACCTGAAAATGGTGGTGTACCACACCAGCAGTTCCGATCCGACACACGAAGGCTGTGCCGCCCACGGCAGCAACGAGCTGCAGGCGGCGGAAAAAGGACTGGAGCGGCTGCGCGAGTTCCGCCAGGCGATCGAGAACAGTTTTTGCTGCGGCGCATCGGTGGACATGCTGCTGGTCGGCGTGGATACCGATACCGACGCCATTAAAATACACGTGCCCGATGCGGACGGCGAAATGAGCTTGTACCGCACGGTGGATAACCTGGCGCTGTATCGCCAGACCGTCAGCGATGACGAGAATACCGCCCGGCTCAAGGTTTATCAGGCGATACAAACGGCCAGCGCCAAAGACGGCTGGAGCCGGGGCAACGGCGAGCCGCATGAAGGCATGCGGCGCCTGATCGCCACGCTGTTGATCAACAACTTGTCGCAGATCGAGTACGTGTGCGGCAACTGGGGTGGGCGTTACCCGGACATCGGCCATGCCGAGCGTTTTATCAGCGTGGGCGACGGCTTTGAAGAATTTCAGTTGCGCAACCTGGCGTATTTCGCCCACCTGCACACGGTGGAAGAAGGCGCGCCCGATATGGACGTGGGCATCAAGATTTTTAAGAAGCTGAATGTCGAGCACGGCTTGCCGATTCCGCTGGCGATTCATTTTCGCTACAACAGCCATGTGCCGGGTAGCCGCGAGCGCACGGCAGAACGTTGTCAGCGGGTCAAAGCGGCGATCGAATCGCGCTATAGCGAGTTGGCCAGGCTAGGCCTGTTGGTGAGCGGTATGACAGTGCAGGACAAACGCCCCGGCAGCCCGATCGAGCCGATC
>JANONV010000044.1:0-3625 GCA_031421015.1 Gallionella sp.
ATGAAGGAGAAATGGCGGTGATACGTCCAGGGCAAGTGGCAATTTTACGGTTCCCTAACACCGACCTATCTTCAGGTAAGTCCCGGCCTGTTCTTTTGATTGCTCGAGCGCCTGGAGTCCATGATGACTGGTTGATATGTATGCTCTCTACCCAGCTCCAGCATGTCTCCGAAGGTTTTGACGAATTAATCGACCAAAGTCAAAGTGATTTCCAATCCTCCGGCTTGAAAATTGCGAGTGTTGTTCGCATTGCGAGGCTTGCGGTTGTGTCTGCAAATTTGCTGGTGGGGACGGTAGGCGAGGTCGGCTCTGATCGTCTAAAAAGAGTAAAAGACAAGCTTGCCAACTGGATTCAAGGTTGATAGGGAGCCAGGTAGAGTGCATTCCATACCACACAAAACGGTGCATATAACGCACCCATGTGACTAACCGCTAAACGCCAATTACTGAATTAAAATGCCCATTATCGAAGTCAACCACGTCACCAAAGAATACCGCCTTGGGCAATTGCAAAGCCTCAAGCATAGCCTGCAACGCGCCACCGCAAAACTGCGCGGCCAGTCTGTGCCCGAACGCCCTCTTTTCAAGGCGCTGGACGATGTGGACTTCAAGGTTGAAGTCGGCGCGGCTGGAACTTGATCGGATAAAAAACTTGATCAAGCGTCAGGAACGGGAATGGCCTGGAGCTACAGCCCGTTGAAAAACCCCCGGCCACGCCGTTAACCTTGAATAATGACACCCTGCGATAAAATGGATTACCATAAGCAACACAAAAGTAATGGGAGAAAAGTTGAAATGCGCCCCTCACTAGCCCTGCAAACCCATCGCGAAGCGATACGCCAAATCGCACTGCGACATCATGTGAAGCAAGTCCGTGTGTTCGGCTCGGTACTGCATGGCGACGATACTGAAAAGAGTGACCTGGATTTACTGGTCGAGCCAACACCAGCCACCACGCTCATGGATATTGGCGCGATTCGTTATGAGCTACGTCAACTGCTGGGCATCCCCGTTGATGTATTGACCCCGAAAGCCCTACCGGACAACTGCCGTGAACAGATCCTGTCGGAGGCAGAGCTGGTATGAGCAAGGCAGGCAAGCTGCGTGTGCCGGAATATTTGGGACACATTCTGGAAGCAATCCGACGAATTCACCTCTATGTCGAGGATATGACCGAGGTGCAATTTCTTGAAGATGCCAAGACCCAGGATGCCGTGATCCGAAATTTCGAGATCATCGGCGAGGCATGCCGAAATATTGATTTTCATCACCCTGAGTTCGCACAAGAACATTCAGAGGTGCCATGGGGGGTTGCCTACGAAATGCGCAATGCGCTGGCCCATGGTTATTTCAAGGTAGATCTTGAAATAGTCTGGAAGACAGTTCACCACGACCTACCAGATCTAGCCGGTCAAATTGGAATGTTGCAGAGTAAATCACATGAAGCCTGATGCCATGACCCCCATCACCGCCCAGCATGGCTTGATGGACTTCATCCGGGTTCACCATCAGCAAACAGCAACTTACCTTTCAACATCCTGCTAACTCACTGCACTGACCACCTATGCCCATCATCGAAGTCAACCACGTCACCAAAGAATACCGTCTTGGGCAATTGCAAAGCCTCAAGCATAGCCTGCAACGCGTCACCGCAAAACAAATCCCCCCTAGCCCCCCTTTTGCAAAGTGGGGAATTAAACACTACACGTTTGAGTAAAAGCTATGCGTTCCATTTCTATCTACATTCCCCACTTTGAAAAAGGGGGGTTAGGGGGGATTTGTTTTGCTGTTTTGTAGGTTAGGTACAGCCCAACCTACGCAAAACATTAATCTCGTTTCTATCGAAAAATGGAATTATACGCAGGATCATTGCACTTTTTCCGCTGTACTGCCCAGCGTCCCGCTCCGTGCGCGCAGCCGCAGGCTGGCGGCCAGCATACTGGTGCGCGCATCAACCGCAGCCAGTTCTGCTTGCGTGGTCTCGCGCACGGCATTTAGAACGTCGATCCAGGTCTTGCGGCCGGTCGTGTATTGGCGCGCGTAGGACTCAAACACTTCGCTCGACATGGCGCGCGCCTGATCGGCGTTTTCCAGACGCAGGCGCGCCGCCACCCACTCGTTCCAGTCCAGCGTGAGGCGCTCGCGCATATCGCGTCCGGCCGCCTCACGCGCCATGCGTGCCGCCTCGCGGCGGGCAACGGCTGCGTCCGCGCCGGATTTTGCAGACAAGCCTGCACCGGGCTGCGCCATCAGCACCAGCATCGCGCGGTTGTCCGTCACCTGCGCGCCCGTGCTGTTTTCCAGACGCAAAACCAGTTGCGGCATATAGGCCGAGCGCTTGGAGTCGATATCGGCGTTGGCGGCTTCTTCCTCAAAAGCCAATCGCCGCAGCGTCGGCGAATAGGCCAGCGCCAGAGTCAGGGCATCATCCAGGCTGGCCGGTACGCCGGCCTCGCTCAAGCCCTGCTTGTCGATTTCCCGCACCGACTGGCCGGCCAATTGCGTCAGTTGCGCCAGCGCATTGTGAAGCGCCTGGGTGGTCACGGACAGATCGTTAGCGCTCGCATACAAACGCGATGCCGCCAGCCGCTGGTCCGCCAGCGCGCTCACTTCCTGCGCCACGCGCCGCTGTATCATCCCGAGCAACTTCTCGTGCTCCTTGACGCCCGTGATGCCGTATTCCTGCCGGACTTTCTGGCGTAGCGCCTCGGTGGTTGCGGCGATAACCTTGAGGGTCAGCTCCTCTCTGGCCTCATCTATCGCTGCGCCAGCGGCATCAAAGCGGCTCCCCGCCGCAGCGATGCCCGCAGTGATGCGGCCGCCGGCCCACAGGGGTTGTTCAAGGCGCAACAGTGTGGCGTTCTGTCCCTGTCCGCCGCTTTGCGCGTTCGGCTCCAGACTGCGTTGCGTATCCGCCTGCGCAGTGAGCGAAGGATAGCGCTGCCATTCGGCGCCTTCCCGCTCCGCCTGCGCGGCGTTCTGGGCGGAACGCTTGCCCAGCACCAGCGGATGGTTGACCATGGCCGCCTGCAGAACCTCGCCGAAGTTCCACACCGGCTGCGCCTGCGCGGTGGCTGCCATCAGAGTCAGCGCCAACAAAAATGCCATCCTTAATTTCATTGCAATTTTCCTCTTGAGCGCAAGCCTGCCTTGATATGGGGCAATCAACCCGATAAGCACGCAATAAACTATCAACGGGTCCGCTCTACTATCGGGCGTCATTGGGAAAAAACATCTTCATCCACGACATCGAGCAAAGCACGCTGGCTCAAGGTATCGCGTATCGTCGGCTGCAGCCCGCCACATCCGGCATAGACCGGTAAAACCGGACGCACCTTGCCATGCATGCAGGCTTGCGAAGCGCGCAGACGCAAGGACAGGCTTTCCTCAATCAAGCGGGTCAAGCTGGTATGCTCCCTGGCCGCAAATGACTTGGCCTGCATCAGCAGACCATCATCAATATCCAGCGTTGTTCTCATCGCATGTCCTTCTTAAATAATGCAGATTTCTCCATAGTTTAATTCACTGAGTTGGCGCAACCAGGCATAAACTAGGGACTCGCTGCCCTAATGTGCAAACGATTTATCGAATTTTATTCAAATTTATTTGGCTATCTCACAAGCCA
>JANONV010000045.1:0-1711 GCA_031421015.1 Gallionella sp.
CGGCGATACCACGCGCGGGCCGCTCAATCTGTGCGTGACGATATTCGGTGAGGTACCCGCACGGCAGGCGTTGCGGCGCAGCGGCGCGCAGCTTGGTGACGAAGTCTGGGTCTCTGGAACGCTGGGAGATGCCGCGTTGGCGCTGGCACATCTGCAAGGCCGTATCGTGTTGGATCAGGCCGAGTTCGCCGCATGCGCACCGGCTTTGCATCAGCCGCAACCGCGCGTCGCGCTGGGGCTGGCGTTGCGCGGTATCGCCAACAGCGCGATCGATATTTCTGATGGCTTGCTCGCCGATCTCGGTCATATACTCGATGCCTCGCAAGTGGGCGCGGAGACCGAGTTTGAGGCATTGCCTGTTTCCAGTGTGTTGCGCGTGCGCCTAACCCCCCTCGGTCCCCCCAACCCCTCCCCTGACAAGGGGAGGCCGGGAGGGGTTAAGTTGTTGCAACAATGCGCGCTGTCCGGCGGCGACGATTACGAGCTGTGTTTTACCGTGCCAGTCGCGCGCCATGCAGAAGTGCTACGCATCGCCACGCAGCTCGATCTGCCGTTGACCCGCATCGGAAAAATTGTTGCGGGGCGCGGCTGTATCGTGCACGATGCGACCGGTAAACCACTCAACCCTGAGAGCGGCGGCTATGATCATTTCCAGTGAATTCGATATTAAGCCCGACGGGGTTAAGCCGGGCTGGCGATTCCTGTTCAGCCATCCGGCATATCTGTTGGCGTTCGGCTTCGGCAGCGGCCTGGCGCGCAAAGCTCCCGGCACGTTCGGCACCTTGGTCGCGTTCCCGATGTATTGGTATCTCGCGCCGCGTCTGACAGATGCGGTGTTCCTGCTGGTGCTGATCTGGTCGTTTGCCATCGGCGTGTGGGTGTGCGACAAAACCGGCAAGGCGTTGGGCGTGCCCGATCATGGCGGCATCGTGTGGGACGAGATCGCGGCTTTCATGCTGGTGCTGTTCTTCACCCCTCCCGGCTGGCAGTGGTCGCTGCTGGCCTTCGTGCTGTTCCGTTTTTTCGACATCGTCAAACCGCAGCCGATACGTTATTTCGACAGCAACTGGCACGGCGGGCTGGGCGTGATGTTCGACGATTTGTTGGCAGCCGGATATACCTTGCTGTGCCTTGCCTTGCTCAAGAGTGTATTGCTATGAAAAACATCCGTATCCTGATTTGCGCTGCGCTGTTTTGCATAAACGGACTGGCGTATGCGGCGGAATTCACCGGCAAAGTGATCGCGGTGCTGGATGGCGATACTTTATTGGTGATGCGGGGCGATTATCCGGTGAAGGTGCGCCTGGCCGAAGTGGACGCGCCGGAAAAGGCACAGCCCTATGGCATCGCGTCACAGAAATCGCTGGCTGAAATGGTGATGGGAAAACAGATACAGGTGGCGAGCCGCGCTGTGGATGATTACGGTCGCATGGTCGCAACAGTGAGCATTGACGAACTCAACGTAAATTACGAGCAAGTACGACGCGGCATGGCGTGGGAATATTCGCGCTTCCACAATAACCGCGAATTGACGGCGCTGCAGCGCGAGGCGCAACAGGCCAAGCGCGGACTGTGGGCGGGGGCAGATGCAGTCGAACCCTCGCAATGGCGTAAACAACATCCCGGTAGCGACACGGCGCGCCGTGCCCCTGCATTGAACCCGAGCTGCGACAAAAAGCGTTGCGCTGAAATGTCCTCATGCGCAGAAGCC
>JANONV010000046.1:0-3229 GCA_031421015.1 Gallionella sp.
ATAATGGCAATCGATGCAGGTCATGCCTTCTCTCTTGCCTTTCGCGTGGCGGCTTTGCGCCATCTCACTCTGTTTTTCGCTATCCATTGCATTCTCACTATGGCAATTGCGGCATTCGAGCGAGTCGGTTTTCTTCATGCGGGCCCATACCTTTTTCGCCATCTCGGCGCGGTGCGCCTGGTATTTCTCCCTGGTGTCGATTACGCCGCTGATGAAGTGGCCGTACAGCTCGAAAGTCGCTTCCACCTTGCGCACCAGCATCGGGCCAGGTTCACGCGGCACATGGCAGTCGGAACAAATGGCGCGCACACCGCTGCGGTTTTTGTCGTGGATGGTGTCCTTGAACTCGGCGTAGGGGTTGTCGCGCATTTCATGGCAACTGATGCAGAACTTCTCGGTATTGGTCCAGGCCAGCCCGGCGGCGCCGCCGGCCATCAACAGCCCCGCGACAAACAACGCAATCAGAGCGATCCCCACGCCCAGCGTCACCCTTGAACAGGTGGCGCAACGCCGGTTTAATGCTGCCCATGTCTTCTTGAACATAGTTTGCGCCTTTTTGATGACTCATGAACCCAAATAATCCATTAGCCACATTCCGGCCTTCGCCGGAATGACACAATTTTGGCTAATGGACAATTTGGGATGAAGTCAATGGACGAAATAAAATACCCTAAACCGATCTGGGCGTTGTGACACGGCCACAGCCCGGCAATACTAAAACCGGTAGTAGCCGGAAATGCCGATGAAATGGACTTTTTGGGTCGGGCTTTGGGTCAGTTGTGTGCCATCCGAGTATGTCCATGTCGTCCAGGTCCAGTCATCGGTGCTGTAACGATCATAGACATAGTTGAGGCGGACACCCACATTCTTGTTTAGCCCATGCTTTGCAAACAGGTTCAGCTTGGTCAGCTTGGTCGAAAAGTTGGGCACCACATCCGCCGCCGCACCGGCGAGGGCCTGCTGTTGGTTTTCATCTCTTATATTGGAGTGGCTCAAGTCGGCGCCGATTTCCAGCCGCGAATTCGGCTTGCCCTCCACGCCCAAGCCTAAGGCATCGCCGACGTTGCGCAGCTTGGCCTGCCAGGGGGTGGTATGGGTCAGTTGTTCGTAACGGGTATCGTCGCGGGAAACCCAGGCGGTGGCCTGCCATTTGTCGTTGAACGCATAGGCGGCGTCGACCGAATACGCGCTCGCCTGGCCTTTTTGCGGTCCCAATATTGAGCCATCACGCTGGCCGTAGTTGTCACGCGACTCGTCCACACTGAACTGCAGCGACATCTGCTCCGTCGCCTGCCAGTTCGCCGACAGGCGCACTTTATCGCGCTTGCGGTCGGCCAGGTGGATCGGAGCGATGAGATTGCTGCCTGTGGCTCCGCTATTCACCACCGTGGTCAGGAAAGGCGAACCGCCGCGCTCGCTGTGCACGTAGGCCAGCGCGCCGGTGACGGTCTCGGACATCGAGCGCCGCAGTTCGACGCGATAAGAGGTTTCATCGGTGCGGTCACGCTGGCTGACCGACGCCACACGAAAAGTGTTGCGTTTTTTCTCGTCGTAATCGATGCCGCCGGTCAGGCGGAAACTCATTGGCAGGGCGTAACTGGCCTCCAGCTTTCCCGTGAGGGTTCGAATCGAACGCGGCTCGTTTCGGCCGTCAAGCGTTCTCGTAGCGGTGACGGTTGTGTACGGGACGAGTGGCGTCTGGTCGTCCTTGTCCTCATAGCGCAGGTTAGCGAGCACCGACAGTTTAGACAGGGGCCGGGCGACGATGCCCAGTTGTACCAGGGTGGTGTCAACGGCGCCCCCCAAGTCGGTGCGGGTATTAAGTGTAGGCACATTGATGAAGGCCTCGTTCTGGGTCGCCTTGGCATAAGCGAGCTTGAACGTGCCGCGAGTGGTTGGCGTAAAGCTGTAGCCGCCGGATAAGTGCAACTGGTGCGACTGGTTGCCCGGCGGCAGCGCCATTTGGGTAAAGACAGTGCTATTGGGCACATTGAGTGCAGTATTGTGATTGTCGAACACGGTGCCGTAATAACCGCCTGAAAGCTGAAGCTTCTCCCCGGGATAGTCCAGGATGACATCGAGCTGGCGGGTGGTCTGGTCGATCGGCTCGGTCAGGAAGTTAACGGGACCGGCATTTCCTCCGCCCTGGCCCCACAGGCGCGCGCCATCTTTCTCCTCGTTCTTGAAGCGTACCTGCACGTCCCAACCTTCCGGCAGATTCTTGCTGAAACCCAGGGTCAAAGCCTCGCGCTGGGTCTTCAGGTCAACATTCACTCGAGGGGTGGCGAGGGTGGGGACGGTCTGGGTGGCGGTGCCGATGCCCGTCAGCCCGGTATTCACGGTATAGGGATTGAAGCTGGGGGTCTCGTTATACTCGATGAAATAGCCCCAGTCTCCCTGGCGATCGTGCTCGAATCGAAGTTCGCGCGAGTCCAGCCCGAGATTACGGCCGTTGAGATTAAGCCAGGTTCCGGTGGCGTCGTCACGCTTGATCAGGCTGCCGCCCAAAAGACCATAAGCACCCTGTTCATTCAGTCCGCTGTACTGGCCGAAGCGCTTGCCGTCGCTGTCCAAGTAGCCCAAGCCGAACTCGATATTGCTGTCGGGCTTGGTGAGCGCCGCGATCTCGTCGCCCTCGGCAGCGTAAGCAGCCGCCGTGCTGGCAATGACTGCGGCGGCCATCGCGGTGAGCCGAAATACGTAGTGTGGTTGCCTGTTCATGATCGATCTCCTGTCAGCCCTGTCGTTATCGGCGGAAAACCCGTTGCCCCGCGCCGTCCACGGGGTTATTGGTGCCATGAATGTTGGTATGGCAGTTTACGCAGCCTCGCGCCAACAGGGTCGCGTTAGCTCTTGACCCAGGACCAGCGGCAGCAAATACCCCGGGGAGGGCTATATGCCCGGCTGGCTCGTGGCACTCCTGGCACAGGAACGGCGAGCGCGCCTTGAGCAGGTTGGGCGTGGTGGTGCCGTGCGGGTTGTGGCAGATCGTGCAGTCTTCCTGCACCGGCTGGTGGTTGCGCACGAATGGGCCGCGTTTTTCCATGTGGCAGATGTAGCAGGTGTCGTTGACATTGTCGCGCACCATATTCGCCCGCCCGGCCGAACCGTGGGGATTGTGGCAATCGGAGCAAGCGACCTTGCCTTCGGCAATCGGGTGGCGCGATGGCCGGTTGATTTCCGCGCGCTTGTCCTTGTGACAGGTGAAGCACACTTCGGACTGGGTGAG
>JANONV010000047.1:0-3242 GCA_031421015.1 Gallionella sp.
TTGATGATGATGTCGTCGGAGACCAGCCCGCCCGCATCCATCACCTTTTTGGCCGCGATCCCCAGCGGGGTGCCGGCCTTGACCGCCGCGCGCAACATGTCGCCGGTGGAGATTTGCGGTATGTTGAATTTATCCTTGATGTAATTGGCCTGGGTGCCTTTGCCCGCGCCCGGTGCGCCTAGCAGTATTAATCTCATGATTGTTTTCCTTTGTTTAAAGGGCGCCTCTAAAAATCCAAACTCCGTCGCGATGCTGCGTTGTTCCAAAAATTTTAACGCTTACATATCATAACATATGCGGCGCGCTAAAATTTTTCTCGCGCCTTGCCTAGCTTAGGATTTTGAATTTTTAGAGGCGCCCTAAAGTATCAAAAATTTGTCGTGCGACAAGTAAATCCTGTTCGGTATCCACGCCGCCAGGCGGAGCTTGTTCGCTGATCACCACGCCGATCTTGTAGCCATGATACAGCGCGCGTAATTGTTCAAGTGCTTCGAAGTGCTCCAGCGCGCAAGGGGCAAGCCGGCTGTAGGCGCGCAAAAAGCCGGCGCGGTAGGCGTAGATGCCGATGTGGCGCAGCACCGGCAAGTCGGCGGGCAAATCCCCCCTTCTAACTTCCCCCCGGAGTGAGGAAGGACTATCGTCTCGTCCTTCGGACGAGAACAAAACCCTGAACGCATCGCGTGGATAAGGAATCGGCGCGCGGCTGAAATACAGCGCGTTGCCATTTTTATCCAGCACCGTCTTGACGATGTTGGGATTGCGCATCACCGCTTCATCGTGGATTGCATGGCAGGCCGTGGCGATGGCGCATTCAGGGTGGCCGTGCAGATGTTCGGCGACGGCGCGTATCAACGCGGGCGGCATCAGCGGTTCGTCGCCCTGAACATTCACCACGATGGTGTCGTCCGGCCAGTCTTGCTGTTCGACGACTTCGGCGATGCGATCGGTGCCGCTGGCGTGGCTGTGTTTGGTCAAGCAGGCCTTAAAGCCATGCTCGCGTACCACGTCGGCAATCGCATGATGGTCGGTGGCGATCCAGATTTGTTGCGCGCCGCTGAGTGCCGCTTGTTCGGCCACTCTCACCACCATCGGTTTGCCGGCAATCAGCAGCAGCGGTTTGCCGGGTAACCGTGTGGATGCGTGGCGTGCCGGGATGACGACGTGGAAATCAACCCCAACCCCAACCCCAACCCCTCCCGGCCTCCCCTTATCAGGGGAGGAGCTAATCCTCCCCCCTGTTTCTCCCCCTGACAAGGGGGGTGGGGGGTTGGGGGGATCAAGGGGGGTTGGGATTTTCACATCAAACCTTTTCAACTTCTTCCAGAGAAAGTTTGCGTGCTTCGTCTACCAGCATCACCGGAATATCGTCATCGATTTTGAAGGCCAATCGGTCAGCCTTGCAGATCAGCTCCTGCGCGGATTTTTGGTAGACCAGCGAAGATTTGCACAGGGGGCAAACCAGGATATCGAGCAGTTTAGTGTCCATGAGGGGCGATCTTTCGCAGTATGTGGGCTATCAGGGCTGGGTCGATTTGGGCATCTACACGCAACACCCAATATCGCGCATCAGCGAATGCGCTGCATTTTACCGCATCTTTTTCGGTCAGGAGTAGCGCATCGCAATCCGCAAAGGCTAGATCGGCGGCGGAGTAGGGGTGATGGTCGGGAAAAGGGTGCGGCGTGAACGAGATGCCCAGCGATTCCAGATGTCGGAAGAAGCGTTGCGGATGCCCGATACCGGCGACGACATGGTTTTTCGACTTGTGAAAGTCAGCGGGAGTAGCCGTTCGGGCCGGGTCGAGCAAATTATAAAAAATATCGCCGCTGAGGCGCATCGCATAAAGACCTTCAGTGGGATCGCCGCCATTCATTACCACCGCATCCACCGTTTGCAGGCGCGACACCGGTTCGCGCAACGGGCCGGCGGGCAGCATCCTGCCGTTGCCGAAGCCGCGCTCGACATCGACGACCGCAATCTCGAAATCGCGCTGCAAACGATAGTGCTGCAGGCCGTCATCGCACAGCACGACATCGCATTGCGGATGAGACAGAAGCGCCGCATGTGCGGTGGCGACGCGATCCCTGCCTATCCATACCGGACAGATGTTGCGCCGCGCCATCAGCAACGGCTCGTCGCCTACTTGTCGCGCATCGCTGCTAACGCTGACGTATTGCGGTTGGCGCGATGTGCCGCCATAGCCGCGGCTGATGATGAGCGGATGCCAGCCGCGCTCGACAAACTGTTGTGCCAGGGCAAGTGTAAGCGGGGTTTTGCCGGTTCCGCCGACACTGATGTTGCCGACCACGATGACCGGCAACATCAATCGATCGCTGGTCAGGGCGCCGTCTCGATACAGCATGCGGCGCAACGCCACCAGCGCGCGGAAAACCATGCTGATCGGGAATAGAATCAGTTGCAGCCGGGTGGTGTGGTACCAGTGGTGTTGCAGGCTATGCATGGGGAGTGGGGAGTGGGGAGTGGGGAGTGGGGTGGTTTTCCCACTTCCCACTCTCTTATCTTAATTATTCGGCTTAGGCTTAATTATTTGGGCTGGCTTTGCGTGGTGAAGGTAATGCGCCCGAACCCCGCTTGGCGCGCGGCTTCCATCACGTTTATAACGGATTGATGCGTAGCTTTGGCGTCTGCGTTGATGACGATGGTGGGGTCGGTTTGATCGCCCGCCGCATTTTTCAGGGAGACTGCCAACGCTGCTATGCCGGTGTAGGGCAAGCCCTGATTATTGATGGCATAGCGCTCGGAAGCATCCACCGCGACGTTGATCGGCATGGCTTGTTTGACGGTTGCTTCGCCGCCGGCTTGCGGCAGATTGATCTGCAATTCGGAAAACTTGGCGTAGCTGGTGGTCGTCATCAAAAAAATCAGGATCACCAGCAACACGTCTATCATCGGGATCAGGTTGATTTCCGGTTCTTCGGGCCTGCGCCCGCGTTGAAAGTTCATATTATAGTGAACCTCGCGCAGCGAGTCTTTGCCCCTCTCCCCCTCTGGGGGAGAGCGGGAGAGAGGGAAACGGACAATGATGATTCATCATCATGAGTAGCGTATTTGCCATGTCCGTCAGCCCTTGCGCTGACCATGCACAATCTCGACCAGCTTGATCGCCTGCTGCTCCATCTCGATGGTCAGGCTATCCACCTGGGCGCGGAAATGACGGTAAAAAATCATGCTGGCAATCGCCACAATCAGGCCGAGCGCGGTGTTGTAAAGGGCTATGGAAATA
>JANONV010000048.1:0-15974 GCA_031421015.1 Gallionella sp.
GCCTGCTCCGCATTGGGCGCGCCGATGCCGGAAACCGAACCGGGGTTGACCAGCAAAGTCCCCCCACCCTTGATGTTGGGTTGCCGGATGATCTCCGCGACATGGCTGTGACCGCAGCAAACCAGATCGTAATCTCCGGTACAGGCCATGCCCCGGCCATAGTGGGGGTAGTGGGTTGCGAAAATGCGCCGACCGCCAAGTTCCAACTCGGCATCTTGCCCATGGTAGACCAGCGATCCGCCGGACTTGGCCATCAGTTTATGCATTGCCATCGCATCACCGAGATTGTTGCCATGCACCACATGCAGCGGCACACCGAGTTTGATGGATGCACGCAGCGTGTTCGCACCGATCAAGTCGCCACAATGAATAACGGCTTGGGCCCCGGCCGCCTGCGCCTGCTTCACAGCCGCCGCGAGCGGCTCCGCATGATCATGACTGTCGGAGACGATGCAGATTTTCATTGTACGTTTTCGTGTTCCAGAATCACCCGGTATTGATTGCTACGATCAGCTTATTATAATATTCTACAACAGCTTCATTAAACCTATTGGGTGGATTTAGTGTCTATAGCCATAACGGGGTAGCGTTGATATAACCCGAATAGGGGTATACTCACAGACATACCAAATTAAAAGAAAGTCGTCAACCGACCATTGGCCAAAATACACACGGGAATTTGCCTTGCCTGATAAACGATTTCGCGATACAGAACACGCTTGCTATCTTCAAAACGAGTGGCAATTAATATAGCGCATTGATAATTTTATGAGCAAGAAATCAAACTCTCTGAGAAATAATGCAAGCACGAGTTTTTCGTGGGCTCAGGATTTGCATTTTACGCCCCCTGAAAATGGCGGGGATCGCCCAGCGAACAAAATTCTTGAGCCTGTTGCATCTCGAATGGTTGATCTTAAACCTGTAGTGGAAAAAATGCTCGAGACCCTCATCAGCACCGTAAAAGCAAGCTCCGGGGTAGCTCGAATTCTGCCCACCCATGGCCAGACCCATCAATTGTTCAGCTCAGTCGGCTTGCCTGCGGAATTGCTCAAGCTCGGCAGTGGCCTCGACCTGAATTGTGAAACCCGTTGCAAAGCATCCATCGGCCGCGGTATTTATGTAACCGATCTGCGCATATGCGAAAAACGGCAGGTTTGTCGCAATGTCGGTTGTCAGATTCAATCGTTGATCACCGCGCCGATCGAAAGCCATACTCCGTCAAAAAATCCTATCGGTATGATCACGCTGTTTTTCAGCGAACCACAGGAACCCTTTGAGAATACTTCAAAAACTGTTCTGTCATTCGCAGACCTGCTTGGCACCCTCGCCGAACATAACAAATTAAATCGCGAGGCCAAGCGTGCCGAACTGATCGCAGAACGGCAATCCATCGCCAACGAGATTCATGATTCCCTGGCGCAATCGCTGGTATATACACGGATGCGCACCAATCTGTTAATTGAGTCAATACGGACATGCAATGAATTAATGGCTGCCAAATACGCGCAAGATATAGACGATGTTTTGGCAAGCAGTCAAAAAACCGTTCGGGAACTGATTACGGATTTTCGCTGCGCGATGGATCCGGCAGGACTTTTGCATGCACTGCAATCCATGGTCGAAGAATTCCGTCATCGAAATGACATTGAGCTCGAATATATCAATCGGGTAGCCCATCTCGAATTACCGCTTGAATATGAAATCCAGATGTCCCATATAGTGCAAGAGGCCCTGGCGAACATCGCCACCCATTCGGGCGCGACCCATGCCCGCATGGTCGTGGATTTATCCGACAATTACTATGTTTTCACCATTGAAGACAACGGCAGCGGTGGTTGCACCTTTACACCCGTTGAAGGACACTATGGCATGAAGATCATGCGCGAGCGGGTGGCGCGCATTAATGGCGAAATCAAGATTGAAAGCATCGAAGATGCGGGTACACGAGTACAGGTGTCTTTTCAATATCCGGTTGCTCGTGCGGAGCGCGATTAAATGAGTGAAAAATTAAAAG
This sequence comes from Gallionella sp., assembly GCA_031421015.1. Classification (GTDB taxonomy): domain Bacteria; phylum Pseudomonadota; class Gammaproteobacteria; order Burkholderiales; family Gallionellaceae; genus Gallionella. Next base: position 2,015 of record JANONV010000048.1, read on the forward strand.
TAATATTGGTGGACGATCAAGATCTGTGCCGGAGCGGGCTAAGCGAGCTGCTTGGAAAGCGTTACGATTTTTGCGTGCTTGGCGCGACCGGCACGATCGAGGGGCTGCGCGGGCTATTAAGGGAACAGCCGGACTTGCTGGTTTTGGATATCCGCATGAAACCGCTGGATGGCCTGGCGATGCTTGAACAAATCCGCAAGGAAGGATGCGTGGTTCCCGCAGTCATGCTCACCATGAGCGATTCGGAAACCGATTTGACCAATGCGATACGCGCGGGAGTGCGCGGTTATTTGCTGAAAGACATGGCGCCCGACGACGTGGTTGACGCCATCCGGCGTGTCGCCGCAGGCGAGTTGGTCGTCGCTCCCGCCATGACCATCAAAATGATCGGCATGTTACGCGTTGGCCAGCAAGGCGAAGAACTCAAGAACCCCCTAAAATTGCTCACCGATCGCGAGCGCGAAATACTGCAACTTTTGTCGCGCGGAGAAAGCAACAAAAGCATCGCCAACACCCTCTCGATCAGTTATGACACGGTGAAACAACATGTCCGTCACATACTGACCAAACTCAACCTGTCCTCAAGGGTTAAAGCCGCCGTGTTATTTACCGTGGATCAACAAACGCGCAGCGACGACGACAAAGCCTCCCGGTCTTGAAGGCGTTTAGAGGTGTCCTTTAGGGCGCCTCTAAAAATTCAGAGTTCGCCCAAATGCAAAGCTGTTTTATCCTCCGGTTGCGGACATGATCCGTATCAATTTGCCGGGTTTTTCGCGGAATTCGTGGCGTTCCGGTTTTAATTCGATCGCGCTGCGAATCGCGTCTTCCAGCCCTGCATCGCTGATGCCGCTGCGCAACAACGGGCGCAGCTCGAATTTATGCTCGTGGCCAAGGCAAAGAAAAAGCGTTCCATCCACCGACAGCCTTACCCGGTTGCATGTTGCGCAAAAATGCCGGGATATCGGAGTGATGAAACCGATGCTGAATTTTCCATCCGGCGAGGTCAGGTAACGCGCCGGGCCGCCGCCCGGTACAAGTCCATCCACCAATTGATGGCGATCTTGCAGACGTTGACGAATCGGTTGCAAATCCACAAACCCGGTGCTTCTGCCGCTTTCCCCCATCGGCATGACTTCGATCAGGCGCAGGATGAAATGATGCTCCAGGCAAAACGCCACCATGTCATCTATCTCGTCCTCGTTCACCCCTGACATCACCACCATGTTGATCTTGATCAGGTTGAAACCATGCTGCTTGGCGGCCAGCAGGCCTTCCAGGATGGATGGCAGCACATCGCGCCGGGTGATCTTGTGCATACGCTCGGCACACAGCGAGTCGAGACTGACATTCAGGCGTGCCACTCCCGACGCTTTCAGCGCTGCGGCATGACGCGCCAACTGCGTGGCATTGGTGCTCAATGACAGATCTTTCAAGCCGTCGAGTCGGCTGAGACGCGCGGACAGATCGGCAAGATTGCGGCGCAACAGCGGCTCTCCGCCGGTAATACGAATTCTGGACGTTCCCAATCGGACGAAGGCGCCGGCGACCCGCTCGATTTCATCAAAGGTCAACCAGTTCTCCGGTTCCTCGTAGTTACGAAAGTCCTGAGGCATGCAGTATGTGCAGCGCAAATCGCACCGGTCAGTGACCGAGAGCCGTAAATATTCAATGGAGCGGCCAAAACGATCTTGCATAGTTAGCCCGTTAATCAAAGTTGCACTTCAAGTTTGAATCCTGAACCGCTAAGCTTTACTCTTGGCGGTTTTCTTTGTTGCGGCAGCTTTCCCGGCGGCCGGTTTCGTCACTTTTGCAGCAGCGACTTTACGGGCAGTAGGCTTCGCCTTGGTTGTTTTCGCCGGCGTCTTGGCTTTGGTGTTTTTGGCAGCAGGCTTCCTGGCTTTCCCGCCACCTTTGCCATCCTTTGCGGCCTTGGCCGCGATCAATTCCAGCGCTTCCTCCAGCGTGATCGTGTCCGGTGTAACGTCCTTGGGTAAGGTGGCGTTGATCTTGCCGTGGCGGGCGTAGGGGCCGTAGCGCCCGCTGCAAATTTCCACGCTGGCCTTGTCATCCGGATGGTCGCCCAGCATGCGCAGCACGGTGGCGCCTTCTCTCGCTTGAGCCAGCAATTCCACGGCGCGATCCAGGCTGATGTCGAAGATGCTGTCGGAGCGCGGAATGGATTTGAACTTGCCGTCGTGCCCGATGTAAGGACCAAAACGTCCGATGTTGACGATGACTTTTTTGCCGGATACGGGGTGTGCGCCGAGTTCGCGCGGCAGCGCCAGCAGCTTGAGCGCACCGGCCAGATCGGCTTGTTCGAGCGGCATTTCCTTCGGCCAGGAGACGCGCTTGGGCTTGGCTTTTTCGTCTTTCACGACTTCGCCCAGCTGTACGTAGTGGCCGTAAGGGCCGCGCAGCAACAGCACGGCTTGCTTGGTTTGAGGATGCTCGCCTAACTCGACGCGGGCTGTCGCATCGTGTTGCGATTCGCCGCTGATGCTGCGTTTGTATTTGCACTCCGGGTAGTCGGTGCAACTGATGAAGCTGCCGTAGCGGCTGAGTTTTTTGGCGAGCGGTTTGCCGCATTCCGGGCAAGCCTCGTCTATCAGTTCTACCGGACGGTCAATGTCGGCTTTTTCCTTGATCAGTTTGGAAAAGCCTTTCCAGAATTCGCCCATCACGCCGATCCAGTCGCGCTTGCCTTCGGAAACCTCGTCCAGCTCGTCTTCGAGGTGGGCGGTGAAGCCGTAATCCACATAGCGGGTGAAATGATCGGTGAGGAAGCGCGTGACGACGCGCCCGACATCGGTGGGCATGAAGCGCTTCTTGTCCAGAATGGCGTATTCTCTGGCTTGCAGCGTGGAGATAATGGTGGCGTAAGTGGACGGTCGACCGATGCCATGCTCTTCCAGCGACTTGACCAGGCTGGCTTCGGAATAGCGCGGCGGCGGCTGGGTGAAGTGCTGCTCGCCATACAGTTTGTCAATCGGCAACACATCGCCTTCGGCCAGCGGCGGCAGTTTGCCCCCCTCTTCCTCGGTCGCGTCGTCCACGTCTTCCATGTACACGCCGATGAAGCCGGGGAATACCAGCACCTGACCGTTGGCGCGGAATAGCGTGTTATCGCCGCCCAGGCGGATGTCCACGCTGACGGTGTCGAAACGCGCCGGCGACATCTGGCACGCCAGGGTGCGCTTCCAGATCATCTCGTAAAGGCGCGCCTGATCGGCGTTTAAATGACTGCGCATGCCGTCCGGTGTGCGGGCTATCGAGGTCGGGCGTATCGCTTCGTGTGATTCCTGCGCGTTCTTGGTTTTGCTTTTGTAGGTCGGCTGAGTGCTCGGCAAATACTCGCTGGAAAAATTGTTGCCGATGTAGTCGCGGATTTCCTGCACCGCTTCTTTGGCCAGCGATACCGAGTCGGTGCGCATGTAGGAAATCAAACCGACGGTTTGTCCGCCGATGTCCACGCCTTCGTACAGCGATTGCGCGGTGCGCATGGTGCGATCGGCGGTCATGCCCAGCTTGCGCACCGCTTCCTGTTGCAGCGTGGAGGTGGTGAACGGCGCGGCGGCATAGCGTTGCTTGGCTTTTTTCTCGACGCGCACCACCTTGGGCGGCAGCTTGGCGTCGCTGAGCTTGGCATATATCGCATCGTATTCGGCCTGACTGGCGATGCTGAGTTGTTCGAGTTTCTTGCCCTGGTACTGGAACAGCTTGGCGGTGAACGGCTGGTGATCTTTTTGTGTGTCCAGATGCACGCTCCAGTATTCCCGGCTCTTGAACGCTTCGATCTCCAGTTCGCGCTCGACGATCATGCGTAGCGCGGGGCTTTGCACGCGCCCCGCCGAAAGTCCGGGACGGATCTTGCGCCACAATAGCGGAGATAGATTAAAGCCGACCAGATAGTCCAGCGCGCGGCGCGCCTGTTGCGCATTTACCAATGGCTGCGAAATTTCGCGGGGGTGAGCGACCGCTTCGCGCACCGCCGATTGAGTGATTTCATAAAACACCACGCGCTGCATGTTCTTGCCCTTCATGCCGCGTTTGGCCTTGAGCAATTCGGAAATATGCCAGGCGATCGCTTCCCCTTCGCGGTCCGGATCGGGCGCCAGATAGATGTTGTCAGCCCCTGCCGCGGCTTTGGCGATCGCGTCCATATGTTTGCTGTTGCGCGCGATGGTTTCGTACTTCATCGCAAAATCGTTTTCGGTATCGACCGCGCCGGTCTTGGGAACAAGATCGCGCACGTGCCCATACGAGGCGAGGATTTCAAAATCCTTGCCCAGATATTTTTGCAGCGTTTTGGCTTTGGCCGGAGATTCGACGATCAGAAGATTGGTTGCCATGCGCGGGGTTCAGTGTAGGAGTGCGGAATGCAGCGGAGTAAGCAACTCTTCGATCAGCAAAGGATCAAGGTCTTGATGGCGGTTCCACAGCACCATCAGCATGATCAGCTTGAGCTTGTCCAGCGCGAGATTCTCCTGTTGTAACGCGACGGAACGATCGATGATCATCTCGCGCTCGACGGCGGAGATCAGGTGCTGCTGTTCGGCAAACAACAGAAATTGTCGCGCTTCGTAGCCGATACGCTGCTGCTCCAGCCCGGCAAAATGCCGCTGCCCGGCGTGTTCGAGGCTGGCCGGATAGCTGGCGGGATCTTGCTGTTGCAGCGCGGACAGCCAGGTCAGCGCATCGCTGATTTCCTCGTCCTCGAAACCGGCGGCAGAGAGCTTGCGTTCCAGCTTATCCGGTTCCGGATAGCTGCCCGCGTCGAAGTAACTTTCAAACAGGTACATTAATATTTCGAACATGATTTGCGTGGTTTTAGTGAATTCGTTGATACAGTCCACCGGGCAGCGCGCTGACGCGCCCCTCCAGTTCGAGTGTCAACAGCATGGCGGATAGCTGGCTTACCGTCAAGCCGCAACGCGCACCGAGCGTGTCCACGTCCACCGGGTCGAAGCCGAGATGTTCAAGCAGCGCGGAGTCTGCGCCCTGTGCATCCATGCCGGGGACGGGTGCAATAACCAGACTGCCCAACTCTTCGAGTATGTCTTGTGCGGTCTCGACCAGTTTCGCGCCTTGCTTGAGCAGCGCGTGGCAGCCTTTGCTTTGCGGCGCGTGGATCGAGCCGGGGATGGCGAACACGTCGCGGCCTTGCTCCAAAGCCAGCCGCGCGGTGATCAGCGAGCCGCTTTGCAGTCCGGCTTCCACCACCAGACAGCCCAGACTCATACCGCTGATGAGGCGGTTGCGACGTGGAAAATTACCGGCCAGCGGAGGGGTGCCGAGCGGAAATTCCGAAACCAGCGCGCCGTGCTGCGCGAGCGCGTGGGCCAGATCGCGATTGGCGGCGGGATAGACCTTGTCCAGCCCGGTGCCGACCACCGCAATGCTGCCGCCCGGATTCGTACCTTGCCCGCGCATCGCGCCGCGATGCGCGGCGGCGTCGATGCCGTGCGCCAGGCCGCTGACGATGCACAGCCCGGCATCGCTCAGCGACTTGGCAAACGCCTCGGCGTTATGGATGCCCTGCGGCGAAGCGCTGCGGCTGCCAACGATGGCCAGCGCGGAGCGGTTGAGCAAATCCAGCCGACCCTTCACATACAGCAACAGTGGCGGATCGGGAATATTCAGCAGTGCTTGCGGGTAATCGCTGTCGGCGAGGGTGACGATGCGGTTGTTGCCGTCTTCCAGCCATGCCAGCGCAGGGGCAAGCAGATCCTCAGCGACGCCTGTGCCGATTTCGGCGGCGACATCGGCTTTGACGACGGACTTGAGCGAGCCGATGGACGCGGCAAAAACCGCCTCGGGTGTACCGAATTCCTTCAACAGGCGGCGCGCGCTCTCGCCGCCCAAGCCGCGCGTCAGACTGAGCGCCAGCCAAGCCTTGAGCGAGTCGTCAACAACCATTTTCATATTCCAATTTCTGATAGAAAGGAGCGCAAGCCTGTCCTGATCTCAGTCGAATGGGCGGCGAGTCCGAAAAACTTTTGGCCGGGCGCCGGAGACGAAGCCAACACAGTGATCGTTTCTATCAGGAATTGGAATCAGGGGGTTTGTGCGCGATCCAGCAACTGAACCGGCATATGCGCCTGCATCACCAGCGCGTACGACACCTTGTTGAACACGCGGAACACGAACACCAAACCATAGCGTTCGTCCGGCAGCGTGTATTTTTTGTTTGCGCGCTTCACCACTTCCCCCTTGTGATACAGGGCCAGCACATGGCCGACTTGAAGCCCGTCGCGTTTACCCTTGTTCAGCGTGATGGCGGCATGCTGTCCGGCTTGCGACACGCCGCCATAAACAGAAATCACGCTCGCGGAAATGTTGCCCTCCGGCGCGCGCGGCAGGTAGGTGCCGATCGCCTCACCGGAAGGCGCGATCAGACGGTCGCCGCCATAACTTTCTTCTACGGATTGAGTGATTCTGATCGTGCTGACATCCGCAAAGGCCGTCACTTCGGCGTTGCCCAGATAGACGGCTTCGATGCCAAGGACCTCGCCGGAGTCAGGATCAACAAATGTTTTGCCCGGACGATAAATCTGCCATTTGTCGCCTTTGTCCAGGGACAGCCCGGTGGCGAAACCGGTATCGCCGCTGCCGAGTATGACGCGCCGCTCGCGTGCGCCAACCAACATCGGCGCATCTTTTAATTCGCCCTCTTCAATGACCAGCGGACGACTCAAAAACGGTGCGATGATTTTGGCGGAAATGCTGGGAATGATATCGTGAATGCTCTGGCTTTCGCGCACTTTGGGAGAGAGTCTGATGATGTCGCTCATATCGCCGCTAGCGGCGCCACCGCCCGTACCGCTGATATTGTCCGTGCGCCCTTCGCCGATGCGCAATGTGCCGCTGGCGCGATCGAGAAAAATCACGTCGCCAGGGTAAATCCAGTGCGGGTTTTGAATGGTATTTTTGTTTAAGCCCCAGATATACGGCCATTTCCACGGGTCTTTGAAGAACTTGCCGGAGATGTCCCACAAGGTGTCGCCCTTGACGACGATGTGCCGATCCGGCGCATCTGGGCGAATATCCAGGCGAATATCCGAGCGGCTTTCGGGCTCGGCAGCAAAGGCTACGGGTACTGGAACAAAAATCAGGGCGGGCGACAAAAAGCAAATCAGCGATATAATCTTGCGCATGGATACTCCGGCAGAGCCAACATTAAAAAAGGCACGCAAAGTTGCTGCGTTGCGTTAAATTCTGCATCTTGTCATATAAATAAGCAAGCATTTATGGGGCACACATGGCAATCCTGAAAATTTTACAGTATCCCGACGAGCGTCTGCACAAAGTCGCCAAGCCGGTGGAGCGCGTCAATCATGCCACCCGCAAACTGGTGCAGGATCTGGCGGAGACCATGTATGCCGCGCCCGGCGTGGGTTTGGCGGCGACGCAGGTGGACGTGCACGAGCGTATCATCGTGGTGGATGTTTCCGAGACACGCGATCAATTGCAGGCGTTCATCAATCCTGAAATCATCGCCGGCAGCGGCGAAAGCGATTGCGAGGAGGGTTGCCTGTCGGTTCCGGGTATTTACGAAACGGTGCGCCGCCTGGAAAAAATCACGGTGCGCGCCCTTAATGAAAAAGGCGAAATCTTTACGCTGGATGCCGAAGGCCTGCTGTCGGTATGCATCCAGCATGAAATGGACCATTTGATCGGCAAGGTATTCGTCGAATATCTGTCGCAACTCAAACAAACCCGGATTCGAGCCAAGCTGAAGAAGCGTTCGCGTGAGATTATGTAACGATATTACGGAACATAATGGAAGAAAGCTATGTCCGCGCAAGACACGAAAACCACGACAGAAAACATAACACATTCCGTTCCCAGATACTCCCGATACCCATTAGGCGCAGCGTTTGTCGTTCGACCGCCATGCCAACCGCGTGGGCTGCGCCCACCCTGCGACCGCTATCCCGGCCGATAAAATAATGGGTGCGTGTAGCCCAATTAACTGACGTTGAGTAATGGATTATCCGGGATCAAATTTCCTTCCCCCTTTAGATTTCATGCCTTTTGTGTTTTTCGTGGACAATGCCTGACTTCAGATAAATCATTATGAAAATCATTTTCGCCGGTACGCCGCATTTTGCGGCCAGCGCGTTGGCTGCGTTGCTCAAGGAACACCGGGTCGTCGCAGTGCTGACCCAGCCGGACCGCCCCGCCGGACGGGGTATGCATCTGGCCGCCAGTCCGGTGAAGCAGCTTGCGCTGCAACACGGCTTAGCCGTGTTACAACCCACCACATTGAAGACTGAACAGGCGCAACTCGCGATCGCGGCGCCGGATGCCGATGTGATGGTGGTGGCCGCTTATGGTTTGATCCTGCCGAAAGCGGTGCTGCAACTGCCGCGCCATGGTTGTTTGAACATCCATGCTTCGCTGCTGCCGCGCTGGCGCGGAGCCGCGCCGATACAGCGCGCGATTCTGGCGGGCGACAATGAGACTGGCATTACCATCATGCAAATGGATGAAGGGCTGGATACCGGCGATATGTTGTTGCGCCATGCTTGCCCGATCGCGCAACACGACACCGCGCAAACGCTGCATGACAAATTGGCAGAAATGGGCGCGAGCAGCATCCTCGAAGCGTTGCATCTGCTGCAAAAGAATCGCCTGGCGCCGGTCAAGCAGGACAACGGTGCGGCATGCTACGCCGCCAAGCTGCTCAAGAGCGAAGCGCAGATCAATTGGCGGCAGGATGCGCGGCAAATCGAACGCGCAGTGCGCGCCTACAACCCCGTTCCGGTGTGCCACGCCAACCTTGACGGCGTGCCGATAAAAATCTGGCAGGCCAGCCTGTGCGCCGACCGGCACAGCGGCGTGCCGGGCAAGATTTTGGGCGCGGACAAGCACGGCATCGTCGTCGCTTGCGGCAAGGACGCGTTACGCCTGGAAGTGTTGCAACGCCCCGGCGGCAAAGCACAGCCCGCCGCGCAGTTTATGCAAGCCATGCCGGTCAAGGCCGGCGATCATTTCTCCGCGAACTAGATGCAATTCGTACAATTAGCCGCCAGCCAAATCGTTCAGCAAGTATTGGCGAACGGGCGCAATCTTAATCGGGCGCTGGAAGAATCGCTGCGCGACAAAACCGCCTGGCCCCCCGCGCAGCGCGCCGCCCTGCAGGATCTGAGTTATGGCACGCTGCGCTTCTACGGGCGGTTGCAGGCGGTGCTGGATATGTTGTTGCACAAACCTTTGCCGGATGAGCGGGTGCGTTTTTTGTTGCTGGTCGGTTTATATCAATTGCAGTACGGAAAATCGGCGCAACATGCGGTGGTAGATCAGGCGGTGCGCGCCGCGCAAACCTTGAACCCGCGTGTGGGCGGTCTGGCGAACGCGATCTTGCGCAATTTTTTGCGCAACCGGGACGTGTTGATCGGGCAAGCCGCACAACAAGCGGAAGGAAAATACAGTTATCCGCAGTGGTGGATAGATGAACTGCAAGCGCAGTACGGCGAGCGCAGCGCGGCGATACTCGAAGCCGGCAACCGGCATCCGCCGATGACCCTGCGCGTTAACCGGCGGCGCATCTCAACAGCGGATTATCTGGCGCTATTGGCGCAGCAGGATGTGTCTGCCCGATCAATCGAGGCTGATTTGATCGGGCTGGACGCGGTGCAACTGGACAAGCCCATGCCGGTGGACAAGCTGCCGGGATTTTCTGCCGGACTGGTTTCAGTGCAAGATGCCGGCGCGCAATATGCGGCAGGTCTGCTGGATGTTCACGACGGGATGCGCGTGCTGGATGCCTGCGCCGCGCCGGGCGGCAAGACCGCGCACATTCTGGAACGGGCGGCGGTAGAAATGGTGGCGGTGGACAAGGACGAAAAACGTTTGCAGCGCGTCGCGGAAAATTTGCAGCGGCTGGGCTTGAACTCACAACCGGGAACCGCGCAACCGGGAACCGCGCAACTTGCGGCCACGCAACTGGTGACCGGGGACGCCGCCGAGCCGGATGCGTGGTGGGATGGCAAAACCTTTCAGCGCATACTCGCCGACGTGCCCTGTTCCGCTTCCGGCGTGGTGTGCCGCCATCCCGACATCAAGTGGTTGCGCCGCCGCGCAGATATTGCCGGTTTCGCCGCGCAACAGCTCGACATTTTGCGTGCGCTGTGGCGGTTGCTGGCGCAAGATGGTAAATTGCTGTACGCCACCTGCTCGGTGTTTCAACAAGAAAACGAGCAGGTTATCGCGGCATTTCTGGCACAACAACCGGATGCGCGGCGATTGCCGATAGTGTTGCCCAATTCCAGCAACGAAGGACAATTGTTGCCCAACGATCAGCACGACGGATTCTTTTATGCACTGCTGCACAAACAGATGACAGAAGACAGATGACAGGCATCAGAGGACAGAGGACAGAAGACAGGGGACAGGCTCCCCCTGCCGCGTACCCGTGCTCTGGCGGTGCGCCGCGATCTGGCCGTTACAAACGCAGTATCCTTGCCGCCCTCTGTCTTCTGTCTTCTGTCCTCTGTCCTCTGGCGTCAGCCGAGAGCATTTCCGTCAACAAGGCGGAAATGCGTCTGAGCGAGGATGGCTACCAACTCGTCGCCAGCTATAACATCAATCTGACTTTCGTGGCGCAACAGGCCCTGGAGCGCGGGATACCGCTTTACTTTGTGAGTGAATTTTCGCTTATCCGTCCGCGCTGGTATTGGTTTGAAAAAGAAATGTTTCAAGGCGAGCAAACCGTCAAGCTTTCATACAACGTGCTGACGCGGCAATACCGCATTTCGCGCGGCGCGCTGTTCCAGAATTTTGCCAGCTTTGACGACGCAAAAAACATGCTGGCCAGACAGAGCTCTGCGGCGATTCCCGTAGCGCTGATCAAACAGGATGATGGCTACATTGCAGGGCTGATCAGAGCAGTTAAAACCGAAACCAGCTACATTGCGGCGGTGCGCTTGCGGCTGGATACCGACCAGTTGCCCAAGCTGTTGCAGGTAAACGCGCTGACCGGCAACGATTGGACGCTTAATTCCAACTGGTATCGCTGGGTGATCCCGCCCGAGGAATTGCCGACACTCAGTGCAGGAAAGCCGGAGTGAAGGCGCGATGAACTATTTGATTTTCATCAGTGCCATCGTTGGCGGCATCTTGTTGTATTTATTGTCCAGCAGCAGCGCCAACACCGAGATTTTTTCCGTCAACTATTACGGCTTGCTCGGGTTGACCGGTTTGCTCGCGCTGAGTTTGTCCGGCCTGGTCGGCTACCAACTGTGGCGGTTGCGCAACAAGCTGAAGAACAAAGTGTTCGGCGCCAAGCTGACTTTGCGGCTGGTGCTTTTTTTCACGCTGATCGCGGTGCTGCCGGGCATTCTGGTCTACGCGGTGTCGGTGCAATTTCTGGGCAAAAGCATAGAATCGTGGTTTGACGTGCGCGTTGAAAAAGCCCTTGAAGGCGGCCTCAACCTTGGCAGAAGCAGCCTCGACAACAGTTTGAAAGAGCTTGCCAAAAAGGCCCAATTTACCGCGTTATTGCTGGCGGAAAAACAGCCCGGGCAATACCGGCGTGCGCTGGATCAGATGGTGGATGAAAAGGCGGTGCAGGAAGCGGCGCTGTTTACCGGCAAAGGAAATTTGATCGTGTCTTCCGCTTCCTCTCGCTCTGGCGGCAGCGCACCATCACCGGACGCGCCCGATGCCGATTTGCTGCGCCTGACCCTGGACAAGGGCGAGTACTCGGTGATCGACACACTGCCGGACAGAGGGTTGATGCTGCGCGCGCTGATAGCCGTGAATCCCAACACACTGGCGGGCGAACGCTACGTGTTGCAATTCATCCAGCCGGTTCCAAAACAGATCGAGGCGGATGCCGAGACCGTGCAGGCGGTGTATCGCGACTATCAGAATCTGACGCTGTCCCGTCTCGGGTTGAAGCGCTTGTACGGGATTACCCTGACGCTATCGTTGCTGGTGGTGTTATTGACGGCGGTGTCGGCGGCGTTTTTCATCAGCGAGCGATTGGGATCATCGATCGAGGCGCTGGCGGAAGGCACGCGCGCGGTTGCGCAAGGCGATTTTACCCGCCAGCACCCGATACAAAGCAGCGACGAGCTGGGCGCGCTGACCGGTTTGTTCAACCAGATGACGCGGCAACTGTCGGACGCCAAATCCGCCAGCGAATTTCAGCAGCGCCAGGTGGAGCGCGCCAAGGGATACCTGGAAAGTGTGTTGACCCACCTTTCTTCGGGCGTGCTGGGCTTTGACGATGAGCTGCGGTTGCGCTCGGTGAATACCAGTGCGGCGCAAATTCTCGCCGCGCCGTTGCATGAGATGCAACGCATGTCGTTAAAGCAGATCGCAGAAAAATACAGCTTGTTGAGCTCATTCTGCCGCACTGTCATGGAAGCGATAGCCGAAACGAGCAACGGCGATTGGCAGCGGCAGATAGAACGCATGAGCAGAAATGGCAACCAGATCCTGCTGATGCGCGGGACGCGCTTGCCGCAAGGCGGCGAGGCGGGCTATGTGGTGGTGTTCGACGATATCAGCCATCTGCTGAGGGCAGAGCGGCAGGCGGCATGGGGAGAAGTGGCGCGCCGCCTCGCGCACGAAATCAAAAATCCGCTCACCCCGATACAGCTTTCGGCGGAGCGCCTGCAACACAAGCTCAGCGACAAACTCGACGAGAGCGGCGCGCAACTGTTGCGGCGCGCCACGCAAACCATCGTCAGTCAGGTCGCCGCGATGAAAAACATGGTGAACGATTTTGCCAATTATGCGCGCGGCCCGGCGTTGAAACTGTCGCATCTGGAAGTGCATAAGCTGGTCAAGGAAGTGCTGGGTTTGTATGAGGCGAATGCCATTCCCATCGCGCTGAAACTGGAAGCGTCGCGCAACGAAGTCAGCGGCGATGCGACCCGGCTGCGGCAGGTTCTGCACAATCTGCTGCAGAATGCGCAAGACGCGCTGCAAGGCGTCGCGCAGCCGCAAATAACGCTGCTTACCGAAACGCAAGGCGGAGAAATTCAACTGAGTGTCGAGGATAACGGCGCAGGGTTTCCCGGCAGCGTGCTGTCGCGCGCCTTCGAGCCCTATGTGACGACCAAGACCAAAGGAACCGGCCTGGGCCTGGCGATCGTGAAAAAAATTGTCGAGGAACATGGCGGTCGTATCACTATCGAAAACAGCGCACACGGCGGAGCGCGTATCAACATTCATCTGCCGCTGGTTGAGGAGATATAAATGTCAGGCAAACAAATATTGGTGGTAGACGATGAAATCGGCATCCGCGAATTGTTATCGGAAATCCTGTTCGATGAAGGCTATCGAGTGCATCTGGCCGAAAATGCCGAACAGGCCCGCGCTTACCGGAACGAGCACGAACCGGACTTGGTGCTGCTGGACATCTGGATGCCCGATACCGACGGCATCGCGTTGCTCAAGGAATGGGCCGAGCAGGAATTGTTGACCATGCCGGTGGTGATGATGTCCGGTCACGGCACGATAGAAACGGCGGTCGAGGCGACGCGCATCGGCGCGGTGGATTTTCTGGAAAAGCCCATCGCGCTGCAAAAGCTGTTCGCCACCGTCGCCAAGTTCATCAAGGAGGGTGCGCTCAAACCCCAGCTCGCGCAGACCGAAGCGCAAAACCAGAATATCACCCTGAGTATAGACGGACAGGAGCAGCAATTTTCTTTGCCGCTGAATTTGCCGTTGCGCGAGGCACGCGAGTATTTCGACGCGCTTTACTTCGACTACCATTTGCAAAAAGAGGCCGGCAACGTCGCCCGGGTGGCCGAAAAGGTCGGTTTGGAACGCACCCACCTTTATCGCAAACTCAAGCAGTTGGGCATTAAATTCGCCAAAAAGAGCGGCGAGGACGACCTGTAGCCTGTAGCGGGTAGCCAAACCAATTGGCCACAAGCTACCCGCTACAGGCTGGACAAAGCGCAGCGGTTGCCCTAATCGGGAGGCTGCGGCATAATCGCAG
>JANONV010000049.1:0-2792 GCA_031421015.1 Gallionella sp.
GCGCCATGCTGACGGCACACAGCGCTTCCATTTCGACGCCGGTCTGACCCACGCAGCGCACGGTTGCGAGCACTTTAAGCGCGACGCATCCGCCCGCATCGGCCGGCAGCGTTTCGTCGTAAACGATCTCCACCCCGCTCAACGGCAAGGTGTGGCACATCGGGATCAATTCCGCAGTGCGCTTGGCAGCCATCACCGCCGCCACATCGGCCACGGTCAACACATCGCCCTTGGCGATCTTGCCCGTCTGAATTCTCGCCAGCGTTTCCGGCAACATGCGCAGCACGCCGCTGGCGATGGCTACACGTTGCGTGACCGATTTGCCGGCCACATCCACCATGCGCGCCCGTCCTGCCTTTGAAAAATGAGCCAGTTCTTTCACTGCGGCACCTGCTGAATTATTGTAGGGCGTCTCAAAAAATTCAGAGTTCGCCCAAATGCAAGGCACGGTAAAAATTTCGCAGCGCCGCATATATGTGATATGTAAGCAAGAAATTTTTTTCGCAACGCGGCAGTTGGGACGAAATGTGGATTTTTAGAGGTGCCCTGTAAAAACATAGCTTCGTTATCAGCCGCCAATATAAGACATTTCGATCTTTTCGCCCTGGCGTTCTGCCAGATCCGCCGCGCTCATCGCATGGCGCAGCTCAGAGTAGCGGTCGTTGCGCTGCCCCCATCTTGCCGCGATCAGATCGGTCAGAACCTGATCCGAAACACCAAGCCGCAGCGGGGCGCGCAAGTCGGCGCCGCCGGTGGCGAACAAACAGGTATACAGTTTGCCGTCCGTCGCCAATCTGGCACGGGTGCACGAATGACAGAACACCTGGGTCACAGAAGCGATAACGCCGATCTCGCCGCCGCCATCGGCATAACGCCAGCGCTCCGCCACCTCGCCGTGATAATTCGAATCAAGCGGCAGCAGCGGATATCGAGCTGAAATAGTTTCCAGAATTTCGCGTGCTGTGACCACCTCGTCCAGACGCCAGCCGTTGGAACAACCCACATCCATATATTCGATAAAACGCAGCACGATGCCGCTGTTGCGGAAGTGTTCCACCATGGGGATGATCTCGTGTTCATTCACGCCGCGCTGCACCACCATGTTGACCTTGACCGGAGCCAGACCAACTCGCTGTGCGGCAGCAATACCATCCAGCACAGCGCCAACCGGCACAGCGCTGTCGCTCATGCGCCGAAAAGTCTCATCGCTGAGCCCGTCCAGACTGATACTGATACGCGACAAACCCGCATCCTTGAGCGACTGAGCTTTCTGTGCCAGCAACACGGCATTCGTAGTCAGCGCAATTTCCAGCGGCTTGCCTTCGTGAGTGTGCAGCCTGGCGAGCATTCCGACGAGCCGCTCGATACCGCGCCGCAGCAGCGGCTCACCACCGGTCAAACGGATTTTTTGCACACCCAATGAGATAAACAATTTTGCCAAGCGCTCGATCTCCTCAAAGCTGAGCAGTTCGCTGCGCGGCAAGAAATCGTATTGCTCATTGAAAACCGCACGCGGCATACAGTAGGTACAGCGCAGATTGCAGCGATCGGTAACGGAAATACGCAAATCGCGCAGCGGACGTTGCAGGGTGTCTATGACAGGCAAGGCATGCTCACGCGGCAAGTCGAGCACGCCGTAGCCGCGCAGCACTGTGCTCTTTGCAGTCGCAACAGGAATGATTTTAAAGGGTTCGGCCATAGTCATTAATAGTCGTGAGATCAAGCTCGATCCTGATACGCCTCAGTCATGTGATTACCCGGCGTCCGGTGCCGTTTGCAAGTTTAAATCTATTGCCGGGAACAAGTGCAGAAAAATTTCGCGATGATTCACCAGTACGGTCAGGCGTTGCGTTCCTCATGTCTGTTGCCCCACCTGGTATTGTGGCACCCATTCCCACCACTCGTGCTGTCCTTCGGCGGTTTCTTCTTTGGTTCGGTAGATAGACCAGGTGGTCAAAAAATCCGGGTTCCTCTATATCGACACCGGCAGAGGCGTGACGGTAGTGGCCGGGAGACGCCTTGAACCATGCATCCATACATAGCGACAGAAGTCGTAGCGAGCGGATTTGAGGTGGGGCGGAGCGGAGCGCATCAGCACCGTACCCGCCACAAAAATCAGCACGACTTGCCAAGACGGATGGCCGTTGCCCGCGATCCACACGCCCCACAGCGTCGGCCACAGCAATAGCAAAATGCCGATGGGGCGATTCAGTCGGGTGAGTTGCACATACAGCGTAAGGCGCTCGGCAAGTGTCACAGGTGTCGGGATGCGGGTGTTGTGGATTGTGTGTGTTGAAATTCATTAACCTGTTATTCACCTGGCACTCATTGGGCGGACCGTCGCATTCGGCCGGCACTGCCCATCGGCGGAAGCGCCGAATTTTGCGTAAACGGAACTCATTAACGTTGCAGCATTCTGGCCCAGAACTGCATGGTAAAGGGCGCCCTAAAATGATTCGACTTTGCTTTTCAATAGCTGTCTGGCAATAGCGGATATGGTTTTGAAATTTGCGGCGACGCAGGTTCATGCGCGAAGCTCCAGTATGCGGCGAATTTCCGGGACGCATGAGCCGCAATTGGTGCCGGCTTTCAGGGCTAAACCCACGGCCTCTACGCTGCTCAGCCGTTGCGCCAATACAGCGTTGCGTATAGTTTTTTCACCGACGCTGAAACAGGCGCACACGGTGCGCCCGGTGTCGGATACCGCACCTTTGGGTGGGCGCGCAGACAGCAAACCCGCCATGTCCGCCGCTTTAATTGTTGGCTGAGCAAACAGGCTGCTCAGCCATTCG
>JANONV010000050.1:0-2778 GCA_031421015.1 Gallionella sp.
GAACAACCAGACCGCGATGCTGCGCGTGGTGGATAACAAGGTATATTTCACAGTCAACGCGACTACTACCTGTACCGGCAGCCCGTGTACTCCAATGACTTCTTACACCACCACCGTCAGTACCGTGCCGATCGGCTTCACGATGAGCGTGACGCCGCAGATCAACGACAGCGACACCGTGCTGCTCAACATCCGCCCTTCGATTACGCGCCTGCTCACGGATGCCAAGGATCCCACGCCAAATATTATCGACAATTTTATCCCCCAGACCTCCACCCGAGAGATGGAATCGGTGCTGAAGATCGAGAACAACCAGACCGCCGTACTGGGTGGATTGATGGAAGATCGCATGGACAAGCTCACCAATGAAGTGCCGCTGCTGGCGAGCATCCCGTTGTTGGGCTATTTATTCAAGAACCGTGACGACACTACTGTGAAGACCGAACTGGTTATTTTCCTGCGTCCGGTGGTCATTAAAAGCGCCAGCGTGGATGCCGATTTCAGCGCATTCCGCAACAACTTGCCGGATCAGAACTTTTTCAAAGAATCGGCCAGCGGCAAACCTTAGAGGATCCAAACATGAGCCTGCTATTGGACGCACGCAAAAAATCTCAGCAAGCGCAGTCCGCACAGGGCGGGGATAGCGGCCATTCCGGGATCGAACTCAGCCTGGAGGAACATCCGTACACGGCGGCAAAATCTGGCTCGCAGCCGGTTGCCGCGTCGCCCGAAGCCACTTCGTCAGAAAACCGGGCGCGCAATGCCGGAAAAAATCTGTTCAGCGCGAAATCCCCCGCCGAACGGATTTTTCCCGGCAATGCGCGCACCGGGGGTGTCAATCGCAGCTTGCTGCTTGCCCTGGGCGGCACGGTTTTATTGCTCGCCGCAGGAGCGGGTTATGTGTGGTACTCCGTCGCCACCCTGCCGTCGCATTCCATCGCCGTTGCACCGCTCGCGAAACCCTTGCCTGCAACAACGCTGCCACAAAATAATTTAGCTCCCCCTGACGTTACACCCCAGGCCGTATCACCCCAGGTCGTTACACCCGGCCCCTCCGTGACTGCGCGACCGCCTCGTACCTCGCGGCCGGCAGCCCGGACGCCATTGCCGCAAGCACGCAAAAATAATGCGATGCAAATCGAGCAACAAGCCGAACCCATCGACCCCCTGCTCAACAACGCTTATCTTGCCTATCGCAGCGGAAAATTCGAGCAAGCGCAACAACTGTATCGGCAGGCGCTCAATCTGGATGCGCGTAATACCGATGCGCTGCTCGGGCTGGCCGTCATCGCGCAGCATCGCGGCTCGGATAACGAGGCAGCGCACTATTACTCGCGGGCATTGATGCTCGATCCGCGCAATGCCGTGGCCAATGCCGGAATGTCCGCTTTAACCACCGATGACAACCGCGAGAGCCGTTTAAAAAACCTGCTCAACGAACAACAGGATTCATCATCCCTGCATTTTGCGCTGGGCAACCACTATGCCGGGCAGTCGCGCTGGGGCGAGGCATCGCAGTCCTATGCCAATGCCTACAAGCTGGAATCCGGCAATGCCGGGTTGGCGTTCAATCTAGCCGTCAGCCTTGATCGGCTCGGGAAAAAGGACTTGGCTGCACAGCATTACCAGCGCGCCTTGCAACTGGATCAATCGCACAGCGCGGGCTTCGATCGCGCGCAAATAGAACAGCGCGTCCAGGAACTGTCGCGCTAATCACCGGGATAAATTTGTTCTCGGAAATTTATTATAAAAATGATGGATGCCAGCCAACCGCGTGGGATGCGCCCACCCTACAACTACGCGAGCTTCACGTTAACGCGGTAAATCGCCATGCCAACAATTCAGAATCCTGAAAATCAGCTTTCGGACAGCCAACCCAAACAACCGCTGGGACGGATACTGGTCGGCAAAGGCGTGATCAGCGACGACCAGTTGCGCATCGCCCTGCAAGAGCAGGGCAAGACGCATCAGCCGCTCGGTCGCTTGCTGGTGCGTCTCGGCTTTCTGTCGGAAGCCACCATCCGCGATGTATTGTCGGAAAATCTCGGCCAGGAAAGCGTAGACCTCGCCACCGTCATCATCGACTCGACCGCGCTGAGCCTGATCCCCAAAGATGTTGCGCGGCGCTATCAATTGTTGCCGCTATCGGTCGATCAGGCCGGTCGCGTCCTGACCCTGGCAGTTGCCGATCCGGACAACATCATCGCGCTGGATCAGGTGCGCGCCCTGCTCAAGGGTGAGTATCGGTTAATCACCCAGCTTGCCAGCGAATCCGACATCCTGCGCGCGATAGATCAGTACTACGGCTTCGAGCTTTCCATTGACGGCATCCTGCACGAAATCGAGCCGGGCGACATGGAATACCAGACGCTGCAATCCGGCGTGAACGAATTCAGCCAGCCGGTGGTGCGCCTGATCGACGCCCTGCTCACCGAGGCGGTGCAGCGCGGCGCGTCCGACATCCATTTCGAACCGGAAAGCAGCTTTTTGCGCATCCGCTACCGCATCGACGGCGTGCTGCGCCAGGTGCGCAGCCTGCACAAAAGTTTCTGGCCGGCGATGGTGGTGCGCATGAAGGTGATGAGCAACATGAACATCGCCGAAACGCGCGCGCCGCAGGACGGGCGAATTTCCTTGCGCCTGTCCGGTCGCCCGATTGATTTCCGGGTGGCTTCGCATCCGACCACGCACGGCGAAAATCTGGTGCTGCGCATTCTGGACCGGCAAAAAGGCATCGTGGCGCTCGACCAGATCGGCCTGGACGATAGCGCGCTCAAC
>JANONV010000051.1:0-3453 GCA_031421015.1 Gallionella sp.
AGAAAGCACGCGCATCATGTCGCTGCTGCTCGGCGCGATCGCCTCGGTTTCACTGCTGGTGGGCGGCATCGGCATCATGAACATCATGCTGGTCTCCGTCACCGAGCGCACCCGCGAGATCGGCATCCGCATGGCGGTCGGCGCGCGCGAGCGGGACATCCTGCTGCAATTTCTGCTGGAAGCCATCATCATTTCGGTGGTTGGCTGCTTCATCGGCCTGCTATTGGGAATCGGCGGCGCATTGCTAACCGAGGCGCTGACCGGCACGATGGTCATCATCTCGGGCAGCTCGGTCGTCGTAGCATTCGGCGTCGCGGCTACGGTGGGTATTTTCTTCGGCTTTTATCCGGCGCGCACAGCCGCACAGCTCGATCCGATAGAGGCGTTGCGTTATCAGTAATTCATAAACAAAAAAATCGTAGGTCGGGCTACGCCCGACAGCTTGGCCCGGCGGGTGTAACCCGCCCTACAACTGGCAACAACAGACATCGCGTGCTATGCTACACGCCAATGTTTAACCCGATCCAAGCCATGTCCGTCTCCATCAAAACACCCAAAGAAATCGAGAAAATGCGCGTCGCCGGTCGCCTGACCAGCGAGGTACTCGATTACATCACCCCATTCGTCAAAGCGGGCGTCACCACCAACGAGCTGGACAAGCTCTGCCATGACTTGATCGTGAATGTGCAACACGGCATTCCTGCCCCGCTTGACTATGCGCCCGGCGGACATATACCTTATCCGAAATCCATCTGTACCTCGATCAATCATCAGGTATGCCACGGCGTGCCGAGCGACAAAGCGCTCAAGAACGGCGACATCGTCAATCTGGACATCACCGTCATCAAGGAAGACTATCACGGCGACAGCAGCCGCATGTTCTGCGTCGGCGAGCCGTCGATCCAGGCCAGGCGGTTATGCGAAATCACTTGGCAGGCGCTGTGGCTCGGCATCCGCACAGTCAAGCCGGGCAAGTATCTGGGCGACATCGGCCATGCCATCCAGAGCTATGTCGAGCCGCTGGGCTACAGCGTGGTGCGCGAATTCTGCGGGCACGGCATCGGCAGGAATTTCCACGAAGAACCGCAAGTGTTGCATTACGGTCGCCCGAAAACCGGATTAAAACTCGAAGCCGGCATGATCTTCACCATCGAACCGATGATCAACGCCGGCAAGGCGGGCATCAAACATCTCGGCGACGGCTGGACCGTCGTCACCAAAGACCACAGCCTGTCGGCGCAATATGAACACACCGTACTCGTCACCGATACCGGCTTCGAAGTGTTGACCGTTTCCGATGGCTGCCCTCCCCCTCCTCCGCTCTAACGATGTAGCCGAGTTGCGCGAGTCATTGCGCGGCGATCGGCTGGCTCTCGAACAAAGTTTTCTGCAACAAGGAAAAGCGGCGCGCCTGCTGAGCGCGCACAGCAAACTGATCGACCGATACCTGTGCAATGTCTGGCAACAGCTTGCCATGCCGGAACACATCTCGCTCGTGGCGGTGGGTGGCTACGGGCGCGGCGAGCTGTATCCCAAGTCGGACATAGACCTGCTGATCCTGCTGGATGCCGAACCGGATGCCGCCTTGCAGCACAAGTTGCACGACTTGATCGGGATGCTTTGGGACATCGGCCTGGAAGTCGGCCACAGCATCCGCACCGTGGAACAATGCCTGAGCGAATCGGCCGACATCACCGTGCAGACCAATTTGCTGGAAGCGCGCCTGCTCATCGGCCATGCGAACCTGTACAAGGAATTGCACGATGCCGTGCGGCAACATCTGGACCCGCGCAAGTTTTTTCTCGCCAAACAGCACGAGCAACAGAAACGCCACGCGCGTTTTGTGGATGCCGATTTCAATCTCGAACCCAATCTTAAAGAGAGTCCCGGCGGTCTGCGCGACCTGCAAACCATCACCTGGATCGCGCGCGCGGCTGGCTTGGGCACGCGCTGGGCTGAGCTCGCCGATGCTGGCATGATCAGCCATCCCGAAGCGCACCAGATCGCGCGGCACGACGCGCTGCTGCAAACACTGCGGATACGTCTGCATTACCTCGCCGAGCGGCGCGAAGACCGTTTGATATTCGAGTTTCAAACCCCGCTCGCGGAACAAATGGGCATCGCCGCATCGGCCAATCGCCGCGCCAGCGAACACTTGATGCAACGCTATTACCACACCAAAAGAGCGGTGCGCCAATTCAACACCATCCTGCTGCAAAATCTGCATGACCATTTGTTCCGCGAAACACCTCAACTGCACGCGCTGAATGAGCGATTCATAGCCGTCGGCACATTGCTGGAGATCCGCGATGAAAATTTGTTCGAGCGATCCCCCGGAGCGATCTTCGAACTCTTTTTATTGATGGAGCAACATCCCGATTTGACCGATCTCAGCGCAAAGACGCTGCGCGCGCTGTGGCGCGCGCAACACCACATTGACGCGACATTCCGCAAAGACCCGCAGAATCGGGCACGCTTCATGGAGATTCTGCGTCAACCGCAAGGGGTGCTTCACGCCCTGCGGCGCATGAATCAATACGGCATTCTCGGCGCTTACATACCCGTCTTCGGTCGCATCGTCGGGCAGATGCAGCACGACCTGTTCCACGTTTACACGGTGGATGAACACATCCTGATGGTGGTGCGCAATGTGCGCCGTTTTGCAGCGCCGGAGTTCGCGCACGAATATCCGCTATGCAGCCAATTGATAAGCGAATTCGCCCGCCCCGAAGTGCTGTACATCGCCGGGCTGTTCCACGACATCGCCAAGGGGCGCGGCGGAGACCATTCGCAACTGGGCAAAAAAGATGCGCGCTTGTTCTGCACGCAACACCAGCTCAGCCGCGACGACAGCGACCTGGTGGCATGGCTGGTCGAGCAGCATCTCACCCTTTCCGCCACCGCGCAAAAACAAGACATTTCCGACCCCGAGGTAATCGCAAACTTCGCCGGAAAAATCAAAAACGACCGCTATCTGGTCGCGCTGTATTTATTGACGGTTGCGGACGTGCGCGGCACCAGCCCGAAAATATGGAACGCCTGGAAAGCCAAACTGATAGAAGACCTGTTCCGGTATACGCGCCGCTATCTGCGCGACGGCAAAGTGGCCGACCAACTCGGCGAGATTCGCCGCGATGCGACCACCACACTCAATCTTTATGCGATGTCGCCGGACAACTACCAACTGTTATGGGCGCAGCTCGACGACAGTTATTTCATGGATCACGAAGCGCAAGAGATCGCCTGGCATACCCGCTCGCTGGCGTTCAAGGTAAATACCGATACCGCCATCGTCAAGGCGCGCCTGAGCCGCACGGGAGAAGGATTGCAGGTGATGGTGTATTGCCCGGACCAGCGCGGATTGTTCGCGCGCATTTGCGATTTTTTTGCGCGCATGAATTACACCATCGTCGAGGCCAAGATACACACCACCCGACATGGCTACGCGCTGAA
>JANONV010000052.1:0-3699 GCA_031421015.1 Gallionella sp.
GAGCCAGTGGAGTTGCGCCCGCTGCCGGGGTTCCCGGTGATCCGCGATCTGATCGTGGATATGACGCAATTCTTCAAGCAATACCATTCGATCAAGCCGTATTTGATCAACAATGATCCGCCGCCGGAAACCGAGCGCTTGCAATCGCCCGAACAGCGCGCGCAGCTAAACGGTTTGTACGAATGCATTATGTGCGGTTGCTGTTCCGCCGCGTGCCCGTCGTTCTGGTGGAACCCGGACAAGTTCGTCGGTCCGGCGGGATTGCTGCAGGCCTACCGCTTCATCGCCGACACGCGCGATCAGGCCACTGCCGAGCGGCTCGATGACCTGGAAGACCCATATCGATTGTTCCGCTGCCATACGATTATGAATTGCGTGGACGTGTGTCCGAAAGACTTAAACCCGACCGAGGCGATCGGCAAGATCAAGGATATGATGGTGAAGCGGGTAGTATGAGCAATCTGGAACGGGTCCGCTGGCGCGCACGGCGCGGGCTGCTGGAACTGGATATCGTGCTGGGACGATTCATCGAGGCGCATTATGAGCAGCTTGATGAAAAAGAAAAGCAGGCATTTGAAGCATTGCTGGATATGCCCGACAACCCGCTCTGGGATATGATTGCGGGAAGAACAGAGCTGGGAGTACAAGAGGCGACGCACGGCGAACAGCAGGCGTTGCTGGAAAAAATCAGGGCGGTTTAATCGTAGGTGCGAATTCATTCGCACAAAACGCGGCGATGTGCGAATACCCACAGGGCACAACAACCCCTGCGAGGTAATTCGCAATTATATGGAGCGCGGGCATCCTGCCCGCAGAAGCTGGAGAATATTGATGAAAAAAAATCGTGTCGCAACACTCACGCTAGATGACGGCAGAAGCATAGAGTTGCCGATGCTGTCAGGCACACTCGGTCCGGATGTGATTGATATTCGCACCCTCGGCAAACTTGGTGTATTCACTTACGATCCGGCGTTTTTTTCTACGGCCAGTTGCACTTCGGCGATCACCTACATTGATGGCGATGCCGGGCTGCTGTATTACCGGGGTTATCCGATTGAGCAACTGGCCGAGCATTCCGATTTTCTGGAAGTATGTTATTTGCTGCTGAACGGCGAGTTGCCGAATGCGGCGCAGAAAACCATGTTCACGGCGAAGGTGACGGAACACACCATGGTGCATGACCAGATGGCGCGTTTCTTCACCGGCTTCCGCCGCGATGCGCACCCGATGGCGGTGATGGTCGGCGTGGTGGGCGCGCTGTCGGCGTTCTATCACGACTCGCTGGACATCAGCAATCCCGAACACCGCGATATTTCTGCGCTGCGCCTGCTTGCCAAAGTGCCGACCATCGCGGCAATGGCGCACAAGTATCACACCGGTTTTCCGTTCATGTATCCGAAGAACAAGTTCAGCTATGTGGAAAATTTCATGTACATGATGTTCGCCACGCCGGCTGAGGAGTACGTGCCTAATCCGGTATTGGTGCGGGCGCTGGAACGCATTTTCATTCTGCACGCCGACCACGAGCAGAACGCCTCCACTTCGACGGTGCGCCTGGCCGGTTCGAGCGGGGCAAATCCGTTCGCCTGCATCTCTTCCGGCATTGCCGCGCTGTGGGGACCGGCGCACGGCGGCGCCAACGAAGCCGCGCTGAACATGCTGGAAGAGATCGGCGACGTGTCGCGCGTGGCGGAATATGTGCAGGGCGTGAAGGACAAAAAATATCGCCTGATGGGCTTCGGCCATCGCGTCTACAAGAACATGGATCCGCGCGCTGCCGTGATGCGCCGGACCTGTCATGAAGTGCTGTCCGATCTCAATCTGAAAAACAACAAGTTGTTCGAACTGGCGATGGAGCTGGAGCGCGTCGCGTTGAGCGACCCGTATTTCATCGAGCGCAAGCTGTATCCGAACGTGGATTTTTATTCCGGCATCGTGCTGCGCGCGCTGGGTATTCCGAGCAATATGTTCACGGTGATTTTTGCCGTGGCGCGCACCATCGGCTGGCTTTCGCAATGGAACGAAATGATCGCCGATGCCGAGCACAAGATCGGACGGCCACGACAGCTTTATCGCGGCGCGACCAAGCGCGATTATGTAGCGGTGAAAAAGCGTTGAACGAGCCTGTTAATTTCATGCAGTTGATGCGGGACAGCTCGCTGCTGTTTGGCAGCAACGCGCCATTCGTGGAGGAATTGTACGAGCAATACCTGGTCGATCCGAACGCCGTGCCGGCCGCATGGCGCAGTTATTTCGATGCGCTGCCGCCGCTGCCGAACGGTGTGCATGATAAATCGCACCGTTCCATCCAGCGCGCATTCGCTAACTTGCCGAAAGCGAGAGCCAGCAGTGTGATCGCGCCGGATGCCGAGCTGGAACGCAAGCAAGTCTACGTGCTGCAACTCATCAACGCGCATCGCTTTCTCGGTGTGCGTGTCGCCAATCTGGATCCGCTCAATCGTCACGCCAAGCCGGTGATCCCCGAACTCGACCCGGACCACTATGGCTTGGACGAAGCCGATCTCTACACTACTTTCGATACGGGTTCATTAGTAGGCGGAGCGCGCATGACCTTGAGCGAGATACTCAAGCTGCTGCGTCAGACTTATTGCGGCAGCATTGGCGCGGAATACATGTACATCAGCGATATGGAGCAAAAGCGCTGGATACAAAATCGCCTGGAAGGCGCGCGCGGGCTGGCCGGGTCCGATGCGGCCACGCGCCGCCGCATCATGCAGCGCTTGACTGCGGCCGAGACGCTGGAGCGTTATCTGCACACCAAGTTCGTCGGGCAAAAGCGCTTCTCGCTGGAAGGCGGCGAGACGCTGATCCCGCTGCTCGACCATTTGCTGCAACGCTGCGGCGAGCAAGGCGCGCAGGAAGCCGTGATCGGCATGGCGCATCGCGGGCGGCTGAATGTGCTGGTGAATATATTGGGCAAACAACCTTCCATGTTGTTTGCCGAATTTGAAGGCAACCATGCCGAGCATCTGACTTCCGGCGACGTGAAATATCACCAAGGGTTTTCAGCCGACATTGACACCAAGGGTGGCAATCTGCACGTTGCGCTGGCGTTTAATCCATCTCATCTGGAAATCGTCAATCCGGTAGTGGAAGGCTCTGTCAGAGCCCGCCAGCATCGCCTTAAAGATTTTGCAGGCGCAAAAGTAATTCCCATTCTACTGCACGGCGATGCCGCGTTCGCCGGCCAGGGGGTGGTGATGGAAACGCTGAGCATGTCGCAAACGCGCGGCTATCACACTGGCGGCACGGTGCATGTCATCATCAACAACCAGATCGGCTTCACCGCCTCGGATGCGCGCGACACCCGCTCCAGCACTTATTGCAGCGATGTGGCAAAGATGGTGGATGCGCCGATTTTTCATGTCAATGCGGATGATCCCGAGGCGGCATTGCTGATTACCGAGATCGCGCTGGATTACCGTATGCAGTTCAACAAAGATGTGGTGATTGATCTGGTGTGCTTTCGTAAACTCGGACACAACGAACAGGACGAGCCGCTGGTCACTCAACCTTTCATGTATCGCTACATTCGCAAGCATCCCGGCACACGCACCTTGTATGCGCAGCGGCTGGTTGTGGAGGGAGTGCTACAAGCGGATGAAGCGGAGGCGATGATCGTTGAGTATCGCAGCGCGATGGATGACGGGCGCAATTCCATACAGCCTGCACTGGGAA
>JANONV010000053.1:0-7140 GCA_031421015.1 Gallionella sp.
GACCGGCTTGGTAAAGACGAAACTGTAATAGTCCGGGAACACCGCGCCGAGGATGCCGGGGCCGAGCAGGACGCCGGTGATGATCTGCACCACCACCAGCGGCGCAAAATAATCCACCCTGCCCAAGCGCCATATCGCATAAGGGATGGCAAAAATCATGATCATGGCGATCAGAAATAATTCAGTGGTATTCATCGTATGAGGCATGTTCTTTCTCCCTTAATTCAACACCTGTAGATGGTAGTGTGCCTGATGCCGCAACCAAGCAGGCTCCCGGACGCCCTGATTAGCCACGAAACTCAGCAGGCTCATCTGGTGAGCCTGCTGAGGCTTAAGGCCACCTCTAATAATTGCTCAAATTGTAGGGCACCTCCAAAAATCCAAACCCCGTCGCGATACTGCGTTGCTCACAAAAAATTACTCCTTCTCGGATATGGCTAATCCATTTATTTTTCTTACAAGGTCTTCCTGAAGTTCAATGGAACAAATCGTTCCACGGAACCCCTGAACCTTTGTAACTCATCCGTCGAGATTTTCAATTCGAAGTGGCCTGCCGTTTATATCGGTTGATGACCAACTGCCAATAACATTTCTGATTCGAGTCCCATCCCCAAGTTCTATAACCTCGTGTGCTACATGACACCAGTACAACTTTCTTTTGTAAAAAGTTATCCAAATATCACTTTCTGCAAGCTCATAAAAATCTCGGATTTGATTAATGTCTCGTGTTGCCGCGCCTTCATTTCCATTACGTACTTTCAACCAGAACTCCCTGACCACATTCCAATCCCCGGCTAAAGAGATATGGTGATGAGGGCTTTTGTAACCAAGTCGAATCGTGTTTTCTTGAATGCAGGACTGCTCCCACTCTCCACCTTCACCGAGTTTTATAAAGCGAATTGTTTTAGGCGCTATAGCTGGCAATTTCGAGAGGCCTCAGCAAGTGTAGGATGGGTTGAGCAACGCGATACCCATCGTTGATAAAGATTATGTTGGGTATCGCTACGCTCCACCCAACCTACAACGGCATCCGCATCAAATTTTTCTGACGAACACCTTGGACTTGCGCTGATAGTTATACAGCGACTTTTTCTGCGCAGGCAGCGCGGAGATGTCGCTCTCGACAAAGCCGCGTTCGATGAACCAGTGCGCGGTGCGGGTGGTGAGCACGAACAGTTTTTTCATGCCCTGCGTCTTGGCGACGGAGACCATCTGGTTGAGGATGGCCTCGCCGTAGCCGTGGTCTCGGCTCTGTGCTTCGACTGCGAGGCAGGCCAACTCGGCGGCGGCTTCGTCCGGGAACGGGTACAGCGCGGCGCAGCCGACGATGCGGTGGTCGTGTTCCAGCACCACGAAGCGGGCTATCTCCTGCTCGAGCAATTCGCGGTTGCGCCGCACCAGGATGCCCTCCTCTTCCAGTGGACGTAGCAGCTTCAATATCCCGCCGACGTCTTCGATGCTGGCATCGCGCAGCGTGTTGAGCGTGCTTTCCACCACCATCGTGCCGATGCCCTCATCGCTGAACAACTCCTGCAATACCGCGCCGTCGGTGTGGCGGCTGATCAAATGGGTGCGCGCCACACCGGCTTCGCAGGCGCGAACAGCACAAGGCAGGTAAGAGGTCACGTCATCCGGCAATTTGCGTTTCGTTGACAGAACGTCATTCGCCTGGGAGATGGTGAGTTCCTTGAGCAATACGCCCTTTTTGTCCTGCACACCGTCGGTGTCCATCAGGAACACCAGCTTGTCGGCATCCAGTGCGATGGCGGTGGCGGTGGCGACATCTTCTAAAGTCACATTGAACACTTCGCCGGTGGGCGAGTAGCCGAGCGGAGAGAGCAGCACCACCTCGCCGAATTCCATGCGGTCATTTAACGCCGCGACATCTACCTTGCGCACGCTGCCGGTGTGCTGCATGTCCACGCCGTTGATGATGCCGATCGGCTGCGCGGTGATGAAGTTGCCGCCCGCGATGCGGATGTCGGCATTCGCCATCGGCGAATTCGCCAGTCCCATCGACAGCAGCGCTTCGATCTCCACGCGCACCCGCCCGACCGCTTCCTTGACGCATTGCATGGTCTCGGCATCGGTGAGCCTTATGCCGTGATGATAGGTGCCATCGAGATTGTTCTTGGCTAGATGCTGCTCGATCTGCGGTCTCGCGCCGTGTACCAGCACCAGCCGGATGCCGAGGCTGGCGAGCAGGTTGAAGTCGTGAGTCAGTTCGACGAACTTGCCGTCGGCGACCACTTCGCCGCCGAACGCGATGACGAAGGTGCGTCCGCGAAACGCGTTGATATAGGGCGCGACGGAACGGAACCAGGCGACGAAGTCAGCGGATGTGGTGATGGTCATGTGGAAACTCCCTAGTGCAATATGCTAATTATGACTCATCCAGCAACTGAATTGAGGGAGTGGTAAGTGGAGCGGTGCTGCGCACCTCAGTAGTAAGTGGTAAAACCACTCCCCACTTACTACTCCCCACTAACCACAATCCCCCCACAGCGTTTGCAATGCCGCCAACCCGGCGATAGCGGCGGTCTCGGTGCGCAGCACACGCGCGCCCATGCGGATGGCGGTAAAGCCGCAATGCAGCGCGGTATCGCTTTCTGCCTGAGTAAAGCCGCCTTCCGCGCCGATCAGCAATGCGACTTTGCCGAGCGGTTTGGCTTGTGTGTGCAGCGAGACAGCGCCTTCCGGCAGCAAAATAAATTTCGTGATCGGCGACTCCCTTGCCTGCTGTAGCCACACCATGATGTCCAAGGGCGCATGTATGACAGGCAACACATTACGCCCGCATTGCGCGCAGGCGGAGATCGCGACTTGTTGCCAATGCTCGATGCGTTTTTCGACGCGCTCGGCAGATAACCTGGCCACGCTGCGCCCGGTGTCCAGCGGCTGGATCTCGGCGACCCCCAGTTCGGTGGCTTTCTGGATCACCCAATCCATTTTCTCGCTGCTCGCCATGGCTTGCGCCAGCACCATATGCAGCGGCGATTCCCGGTTGGTGTTGGTGGCGGTTATGTTTCCGACGACCACGCGCTTGCCGCTGATCTCGGCAATCACGCCCCGGCATTCATTGCCGACGCCATCGAATATTTGCACCGCGTCGCCCTCGCGCAAACGCAGCACCCGCGATGCGTGGTGTGCCGCATCCGGCGGCAGATCGAACCAGCCGCTAAGCGGTAGCGGCGGGAGGCAGTAGAATCTCGGCATGTTGAACCGGGCAAGTCGTAAGGATGGGCGTGATAATATATCGCCCCCAAAGATATTGTCAGGAATATGAAATGGTCAGTCTGCAACCTCCCATCTGTGACTTCGGCTGGAAAGCTCGTGACTTCGATTTGCCCGGCGTGGACGGCAAGCGCTATACCCTTTCCAAAGCGCGCGGCAACAACGGCCTGCTGGTGATGTTCATCTGCAACCATTGTCCTTACGTGAAGTCCGTCCGCGAGCGCATCGTGCGCGATACGCGCGAATTGCAACAGCATGGCATCAACAGCATCGCCATCATGTCGAACGATTCTGCCGAGTATGCGGAAGATTCTTTCGACAACATGAAGCTGATCGCGCGGCAATACGATTACCCCTTCCCTTACGTGTGGGACGAAACTCAGCAGATCGCCAAGGATTACGATGCCGTGTGTACGCCGGATTTTTTCGGCTTCAACGCCAATCTCGAACTGCAATACCGCGGACGGCTGGACGCGTCGCGCAAGGAGCTGGTCGCCGGTGCGCCGCGCGATTTGTTCGATGCGATGCTGCAAGTGGCGCAGACCGGGCAGGGGCCGCGCGAGCAGATCGCCAGCATGGGGTGTTCGATCAAGTGGAAAGCCGCATAAAGCACCCATGAATAATCCAGCTCAAAACGGTATGGGTGCGCTGCTCAAGGCGGTGATCGCGGCGGTCAAGCTGGTGACGGCGGAAGAAATCATGCCGCGATATCTCAAAGTGGCGCATCAGCACAAGACCGACGGCAGCCTGTGTACCGAGGCCGACCTGGCCGCGCAAAGCGCGCTGACCAGAAAGTTGCAAGCCATTCTCAACGTGCCGGTGTTGGGCGAGGAAATGGCGGTCGCCGAGCAACACGTGCTGTGGCAGGCGGGCCATGACGGTCTGTGGTGCATAGATCCGATCGATGGCACGTCCAATTTCGTGCGCGGACTGCCCTATTTCGCGGTATCTGTCGCGCTGGTGCGGGCAGGGAAAAGCGTGCTGGGCGCGGTGTATGACCCGGTGGCCAACGAGATGTTTGCCGCCGAGCACGAGCGCGGCGCGTTTCTGAACGGCGAGAAGCTGGTTGGCCGCGAGGCGGCGGATACGCTGGCGCAAGCGCTGGCAGGCGTAGATTTGAAACGCCTTAAAAAGAAACTGGTCACGCAACTGGCGATTGATCCGCCCTATGCTTCGCAACGCAACTTTGGCGCGAGCGCGCTGGACTGGTGCTACACCGCGGCCGGCCGCTATGACGTGTATCTGCATGGCGGGCAGAAGCTCTGGGATTATGCCGCCGGATCGCTGGTGCTGAGCGAGTCCGGCGGTTTTGCATGCTGTATCGAAAGCGACGATTTCGACCGGGGCGACATCTGGCAGCGTTCGGTGATTGCCGCGCGCGATGAAAAGTTGTTTGAAGAATGGAAGGGCTGGATAAGGGTTTACTCGTGAATTGGAGCGCGAATTGGAGCGCGGGCAGGATGCCCGCTGGTGTGCGGGCAAGATGCCCGCGCTCCAAAAATTTAGCCACAAATTTTAGAGAGCGTTCATGAAAATATTGATACTCGGCGCCGGCCAAGTCGGCTCGACAGTGGCGGAAAGCCTGGTCGGCGAGGCGAACGACATCACCATAGTGGATACTGATGGCGACAAGCTGCGCCAATTGCAGGATAGGCTGGATTTGCGCACGCTGGTCGGCAACGCGGCGCATCCGAGCATATTGGAGCAGGCGGGTATCGCCGACACCGACATCCTGCTGGCCGTCACGCAAAGCGACGAAGTTAATCTGGTGGCCTGCAAGCTGGCAGCCAGCCTTTACAACACGCCGACGCGCATCGCCCGGATCCGCGCCGCCGATTATCTGGAGCGGCAGGAAGTGTTCAGCGCGGATAATTTCTGCGTGGATTTTTCGATATGCCCGGAGCAGATCCTCACCGAGTACATCGTCAAGCTGATCGAGTTTCCCGAGGCTTTGCAGGTGCTCGAGTTCGCGGGCGGCAGAGTGTCGCTGGTGGCGGTGCGGGCAATCGAAGGCGGACCGCTGGTCGGCCGCCCGCTGCGCTTTCTGCGCACCGATATGCCGCAGATCGACACCCGCGTGGCGGCTATCTTCCGTCAGGATCGCTCGATAGACATGAACGGCGACACGGTGGTGGAGGCGGGCGATGAAGTGTTCTTCATCGCCGCGACCGAGCATATCCGCTCCGTGATGCAAGAGTTGCGGCGCATGGACAAGCCCGCCAAGCGGGTGATGATCGTCGGCGGCGGCAACATCGGGCGGCGTTTGGCCAGGACTCTGGAGCACGGTTATCAGGTCAAATTGATCGAATACAACAAAAAAGCCTGTGCCAGCCTTGCCGCCGATCTGGCCAATACGCTGGTGCTCAACGGCGACGGCACGGATGAAAAACTGATGCAGCAGGAGAACATCGGCGAGGTGGACGTGTTTTGCGCGCTCACCAACGACGACGAGAACAACATCATGTCCGCGCTGCTCGCCAAGCAGGGTGGCGCGCGCAAGGTGATCGCGCTGATCAACCGCAGCGCTTATGTCGGCCTGCTGCAAGGCGGCAAGATCGACATCGCGCTGTCGCCGGCACAGGTGACCATAGGTTCATTGCTGGCGTATGTGCGCCAGGGAGATGTGGCGGCGGTGCATTCCTTGCGGCGCGGCGCGGCGGAGGCGCTGGAACTGGTGGCGCACGGGGATCGTCTATCCTCCAAAGTGGTGGGACGGCGCATCGATGAAATCGACTCGCCGAAAGGCGCGACCATAGGCGCCATCGTGCGCGGCGAACGGGTCATCATCGCCCATCACGACACGGTGATCGAAGCGGATGACCACATCATCGTGTTCGTCAACGACAAGCAGATGGTGCGCAAGGTCGAAAAATTGTTCCAGGTCAGTCTCGGTTTCTTCTGATGCAACGCGCATTGACCGTTATCCATGCTTTGGGCTTGATGCTGATGGTGTTCAGCGCCGCCTATTTGATGCCGATAGCGACCTCGTTGATTTACGACGACGGCACGCTGATTGATTTTGTCCTGGCAATGGCGATGACCTTGGCGGCAGGCTGTTCGATGTGGTTGATGACGCGCCGCTACAAGGGTGAGCTGTCGGTTCGCCATGGTTTTTTGCTGGTAGTGACCATGTGGACGGCGATGCCGATGTTTGCCACGCTGCCATTGTTGCTGACAATCAATGGGCTGTCATTTACGGATGCCTATTTTGAGACCATGTCAGGGTTAACGACCACCGGCTCAACGACCTTAACTGGACTGGACAACCTCCCGCCCGCCATCAACATCTGGCGGCACGAACTGAATTGGTTGGGCGGGCTGGGGATCATCGTGCTGGCGGTGGCGATTCTGCCGCTGCTGGGGATCGGCGGACGGCAGTTGTTCAAGGCCGAAACCCCGGGGTCGATGAAGGAATCCGCGCTGACCCCGCGCATTGCCGAGACGGCGCGCAATCTATGGTTGGTGTACGTTGCCATCACGCTGGCCTGCATTGCCGCGCTGAAATGGGCGGGGATGGACTGGCTGGATGCGGTGTGCCATGCTTTTTCGGCAATGGGCCTGGGGGGGTTTTCCACGCATGACGCCAATATCGGCTATTTCAATTCGCCGCTGATCGAATTCGTCATGATCGTGTTCATGCTGATCGCGGTGGTCAACTTCGCCACGCATTTTCTCGCCTGGCGCGGCAAGTCGCTGAAAGTGTATCCGCGCGATGCCGAGGCAGTGGCATCGGTGGGGCTGATCCTGGCAAGCTGCGCCGGCATCGCGCTGTTCCTGTGGTGGCAGAATATCTACCCCGATTTCTGGGTGGCGTTGCGCCATGCCAGCTTTAATGTGGTGTCTATCGCGACCAGCTCGGGCTATTCCAGCGTGGACTATGCGCAATGGCCGATATTCGCGCCATTG
>JANONV010000054.1:0-3854 GCA_031421015.1 Gallionella sp.
CGCTTTGCGCCTGTTTGGTGACCAAACTTTCGCCGTGATCAACAGCGATATATTCTGCGATTATGATTTTGCGCGATTGCCGGAACGTGCCGCTACGCTGCAAGCCAACAGTGATGCCGCACACCTCGTGCTGGTCAACAATCCGCCCCAGCACCCCAACGGCGATTTTTATTTGAATGGGGACCGCATCGCTCCAACCCCTCCCAACCTCCCCTTATCAGGGGAGGCGCATGATCCCCCCCTGATAAGGGGGGCTAGGGGGGTTGAAGTCCTGACTTTCAGCGGCATCGGCATCTACCGGCCCGCTTTGTTCAAAGACATCCCGCGCGGCGGCATCGCTCCGCTGGCGCCATTGCTGCGCGCGCAAATCGCGCTCGGCAAAGTCAGCGGTGAGCACCATCAAGGCTGGTGGGCGGATGTCGGCACACCGCAACGCCTGGCCGAACTCGACAGCCAAGTTTGTTCATTGCAAAAAACGTCTCGTTCATTGCACAATGCGCCATGACTACAGTTCCATATTCCCAACGCCGTGCCCGCCTGCTGGAAAAAATGCAGCGCGGCATCGCCATCATCCCCACTGCACCGGAAGTATTGCGCAATGCAGATACGCATTATTCCTATCGCTACGACAGCAATTTTTATTACCTGAGCGGCTTCACCGAGCCGGAAGCGGTGCTGGTACTTATTGCTGGCGACCAACCTCAGTCCATATTGTTCTGCCGCGAAAAAAATCCGGAGCGCGAAATCTGGGATGGGCATCGCTTTGGCCCTGATGCCGCCCAGGAACAATTCGGTTTCGACGCGGCTTACTCCATCGCGCTACTGGATGAAAAATTGACCGAACTGCTGGGCAACCAGCCCGCGCTGTTTTACCCGTTGGGGGCAGATGCCGCATGGGATCAACGCATACTCAAATTGCGCAGTACAGTACAAGAAAAAATTCGCAGCGGCATCCGCGCACCGGACGAGATACTCGACGTGCGCGCCCTGCTCAATGAGATGCGTTTGTTCAAGGACGCACACGAACTCGACATCATGCGCCGCGCCGCCGCGATCTCCACTTCCGCACACCGGCGCGCGATGCAGTTTACCCGCCCCGGCCAGTTCGAGTACCAGGTCGAAGCGGAACTGCTGCACGAATTCTGCCGCCACGGCGCGCGCCATCCCGCCTATACCTCCATCGTCGCCGGCGGCGCGAATGCCTGTGTGCTGCACTATGTGGGGAACGACGCCAAACTCAACGATGGCGACCTGCTGCTGATCGACGCGGGCTGCGAGCTGGGTGGCTACGCCTCGGACATCACGCGCACCTTCCCGATCAACGGAAAATTCAGCGCCGCGCAAAAAGACGTGTACCAGATCGTGCTCGCCGCACAGGCCGCCGCGATTGCATCTGCAAAACCAAAGCAAACATGGATCGCTCCGCACAACGCCGCGCTGCGCGTCTTGGCGCAAGGCTTCATCGACCTCAAGCTGTGCCACGGCAGCGTGGATGCCGTGCTGGAAAGCGAGAGCTACAAAAAATTCTACATGCACCGCACCGGCCACTGGCTGGGCATGGACGTGCACGATGTCGGCGATTACAAGATCGGCGACAGCGCTAACAAGAATGAAAGCAATTGGCGCGCGCTGCAACCCGGCATGGTGCTGACCGTCGAGCCGGGCTGCTACATCCGTCCGGCGGACGATGTGCCGCAAGCGTTATGGAACATCGGCATCCGCATCGAGGACGATGTGGCGATTACGGCGAAAGGCAATGAAGTATTGACGGATGCCGCGCCGAAAACGGTAGCGGATATTGAAGAGTTGATGAGAAAGTCATGAGCGATCAATACGACATCGCCATCATCGGCGGCGGCCCGGTTGGAGCCGCGCTTGCGCTGGCGTTGCGCGACAGCAAGCTGAATGTATGCGTGCTGGAAGCGCGCCCTGCCAATGCAGCCAGCAACGATGCGCGCGCCCTGGCTTTGTCCTACGGCAGCCGCTTGTTGCTGGCGCGCCTCGGCATATGGGACGCACTGCACGATGTATCGGCGATACGCACCATCCACATTTCGCAACAGCAAAGTTTTGGCCGCGCCGTATTGCGCGCGGAGGAACTGAACGTGCCGGAGCTCGGTTACGTGCTGCCCTACCCCGCACTGCAAGGCACGCTGGATCAAGCGTTACAGCACAGCAACACCACGATGATCTACGGCGCCAGCGTCACCGATCTGCAAGGCGGTTCAGACCATGCAACAGTGGCCTATCAGCAATCAGGAACAGCACACACTCTGCTCGCTCGCCTTGCAGTAGTGGCCGACGGCGGCAAATTACTGGCGCAGCAACATCCCCCCGAAGTGCGCGATTACGGACAAAGCGCGCTGATCACCCACGTCACCTGCGCCACATTACAGATCAACACCGCGTTTGAACGCTTCACCCCGCAAGGGCCGCTGGCACTGCTGCCATTTCGGGAAGGCTACGAATTGGTATGGACCGCACAACATCAAGTCGCACAGGAAATGTTGACGTGGGATGACGCGAAATTCCTGCGCGAACTGCATCAGCAATTCGGCGATCGGGTCGGAGAATTTTTAAGTGTCGGACAGCGCGTGTGCTTCCCTCTTGGCTTGAAACGCGCGCCGCAGCAAACTCCCATGCCGCACACCGTGCTGCTCGGCAACGCCGCGCAAACCCTGCACCCGGTCGCCGGGCAAGGCTTCAACATGGGGCTGCGCGATGCGTGGGAACTGGCTCAGGAGATACTCGATGCCGCGCCAGAAGCTGTGGGCACGGATGCAATGCTCGCCGCCTATCGCAGTCGGCGCCGCACCGACCGCGAAGCGGGGATACGATTTACCGATGGGCTGGTGCGACTGTTCTCCAACGACCTGCCGCTAATCAGCGCAGGCCGCGCTGCTGCGCTTACTGCGCTGGATTGTTTGCCGTTTGCGAAAAAATTTGTTGCTAAGAGGATGATGTTTGGGGCGAATGGGTAGTTAAATATTGGCCGTTCGTGCAGAGCGTGTCGAAGCATGAATGACAAAAAACAAATCAACACCGCCGGGGATAACGCGTAGGTTGGGTTAGCGGTTTCATCGCGTAACCCAACATAAAAACCAAAGTCAAAACCGCCGGGGGTAGCCCGGCAGCTAGTCACTTTCTTTTGCTTCGCCAAAAGAAAGTAACCAAAGAAAAGGCGACCCCGGTTTGCCACCGCTTCGCGGTTCCCTGCGTTGCTCGACTGGTCAGGCGGCTGCGGAACTCGCGCTACGCGCTCAAACAGTCCTCGCCGACATCCCCTGACCAGCCTGCGCTACTCGGCGGCGCACAGGGGAAAGAAAATCAAAATCCAAAACCATAAACCCATATGGAGGGCAACATGTTGCCCACCACACTAAGGTGGATAGCCAAACAATTCGACTGAAGTACACCTGTGCATTCGGCTGACTCTCGTTCGTCGAACCGTTTGATTCGGTTTATTTTCGGTAGAGCGTGGTTCGATGGTAGTGCAAATAGGAGGCTGTCTTATCTGGCGGCTTTTTC
The DNA here is from genome assembly GCA_031421015.1 of Gallionella sp. Lineage (GTDB taxonomy): Bacteria > Pseudomonadota > Gammaproteobacteria > Burkholderiales > Gallionellaceae > Gallionella. The sequence goes on from JANONV010000054.1 coordinate 3,529, forward strand.
GTAAGCATCTTTCCGGCAACGCCGTAAATCTCCTGCTCAGGCCGTGAAAGTTCTGATGAAACAAGCAAGCGGACTGAGTCCTCGAATGAGATTAAGCCTGCGTCGAACAAGTTTCGTAGGGTGGATAAAGGCACAGCGTGCCGTATCCACCTTCCCACATGGTGGATACGTGCTTCGCACTTTACCCACCCTACCAATACCTACAACTCCACTACCACTGGCGTATGATCCGAAGGCCGCTCCAATTTTCTCGGCGCTTTGTCTATCACGCAGCTTTTGCATTGCGTCACCAGCGGTACACTGACCAGGATATGGTCGATGCGCAT
>JANONV010000055.1:0-3357 GCA_031421015.1 Gallionella sp.
CTGCACGACTGGGCGCAGACCATCCGCGACGGCAGCATCAGCAAAAAGAGCAATAAAGAAAGCGCGATTCGCAGCGCCTTCATCCACAAATTCTTTATCGAAATTTTGGGCTATGTCGCATTCGGTAGCAGTTCATCTCAAACCATCCGCGAAGAACAGAATGCAGGCACGGGCAGTGCCGATGCCGCACTGGGTTATTTTGGCGCGGGTGAGACACGCATTCTTGCTCCCGTTGAGCTCAAGGGCGCAGACACACCCAACCTCGATGCCATCATGCCCGGTCGTCACAAATCGCCGGTGCAGCAGGCGTGGGAATATGCGGCAGACATTCCCGGCAGAAAATTCATCGTGCTGTCCAATATGGTCGAGATCAGGCTTTACGCCTATGCTCAGACGCGGCAAGTGTACGAGTCGTTCAACATCCTCGACCTTGCGGATAGCGACGCTGAATACCAACGCTTTCGCTTGCTGCTGGGGGCAGAAAATCTGCTCGGCGGACAAACTGAAAAACTGCTGGCAGAAAGTGCCGAAGCGGAAAAGACCATCACCCGCAAACTCTATTCAGACTACCGCGATTGGCGTATTCACCTTATTCTCGCGCTGGCGCAGCACAACGACCTGCCGCTGCCGGAAATCATTACCCACGCGCAAACCATACTCGACCGCATCCTGTTCATCGCCTTTGCCGAAGACCGCGAATTGCTGCCCGCCAAAACCATCGAAAGTGCGTATCGACAAACCAATCCCTACGCACCACAACCGGTGTGGGAAAACTTCAAGGGCTTGTTCCGCGCCGTAGACAAAGGCAATGCCGCGCTCGGCATTCCTGCTTACAACGGCGGGCTGTTCAAACCGGATGCGGCGATGGACGGACTCATCGTGCCAGATAGCGCCTGCGAAATATTCAAGCAGCTTGCCGAATACGATTTCGCCTCCGAAGTCAGCGTTACCGTGCTGGGGCATATCTTCGAACAGTCAGTTTCCGATCTTGAAGCGCTGCGCGAGTTGACCGATCTGGACGCATTCCGTCTCAAGGCCAACGAGGTGCATGCCGCAACCAGCGGTGTTTCCGGCAAGCGCAAAGAGCACGGCATCGTTTATACGCCGGACGACATCACTGCCTTCATCGTCGAACAAACGCTGGGCAGCTATCTAAATCTCCGCCGCGAAGAGGTGCGTGCCGCCTATCTCGACAGTAAGCCCTGCGCGGATGGCACATTGCCATACCGCAAGGCCACGGCGGCAGAAAAGAAACAGGCCGGAAAAGTGCGCGAGGCCGACCGTCTCACCGAATTTCTGTTCTGGTACCACTGGCGCGAAACACTCAAGACCGTCAAAGTGCTTGATCCCGCTTGCGGATCGGGTGCCTTTTTAATCGCCGCATTCGATCTGCTTGACGTTGAATATCACCAGGTGAACGACCAGATACAAGCCATCACTGGCAACCCCGACCTGTTCGACATCAACCGCGAAATTCTCAATGGCAACCTGTATGGCGTAGACCTCAACTCCGAGTCCATCGAAATCTCCAAGCTCTCGCTGTGGCTAAAAACCGCGCAGCACGGCAAACCGCTGCAAACGCTGGAAGCCAATCTGCGCGTGGGCAACAGCCTGATTGCCGAGATGAATGGCGGCACGGAATTTTCCGAACGCGCCTTCGATTGGCAAGGTGCGTTTCCCGACGTATTTACTGCGGGGGGCTTTGACGTAGTGTTGGGCAACCCGCCTTACGTGCGTATGGAGTTGCTCAAGCCCATTAAGCCTTATCTGGAGCAGCATTACCGCGTAGTCTCCGACCGCGCCGATCTGTATTGCTACTTCTACGAGCTGGGCGTGAACCTGCTGAAACCGGGCGGGCGGCTGGGCTACATCTCCTCTTCCACTTTCTTCAAGACTGGCTCAGGCGAACCGTTGCGCCGCTATCTCTTGGAAAAAACGCAATTGCGTACCGTGGTGGATTTTGGTGACCTGCAAGTGTTCGAAGGCGTAACGACATATCCGGCAATTGTGGTGCTGGAAAAATCCCCTCTCCCTAACCCTCTCCCCACAAGTGGGGAGAGGGTGCCGAAGGCGGGTGAGGGGATGGTGAACTACCTCAATCTTAAAGCCATGCCTACCGACGGCCTCTCAGTCGCCTTTGCGCAACACGCGCAGACTATGCCGCAAGCCCGTCTAGGCACAGGCAGTTGGCAACTGCAAAGCGACGCGCGCGGCCAGTTGCATGACAAGCTCACGCACGGTCACCCCACGCTCAAGCAGGTGTATGGATCGCCGTTGTATGGCATTAAAACTGGTCTAAACGAAGCCTTTGTGATCGACCGTACCACGCGTGACCGGATGATTGCCGCAGACCCGAAATCGGCAGATTTGCTCAAGCCGTTTCTGGAAGGTAAAGACCTCAAGAAGTGGCGCATCGAGCCGCAAGATTTATGGCTGATTTACATACCAAAAAACTGCGTAAATATCAACGACTATCCCGCCATTCAAGCGCACCTGCTGCCGTTCAAGGCGCAACTGGAAAAGCGCGCCACCAAGCAGGAATGGTTTGAGTTGCAGCAGGCGCAGGCGGCTTATTCGATACAGATGGAGCAGCCGAAGATTGGTTACGTGGATATTTCGGACAAGCTCAATTTCTCGCTGGATCGTAGCGGAACCTATTACGCCAACACGGCGTATTTCATTCCACAAGCTGATTGGTTTCTTGCTGGACTTCTCAATACACCAGTTTTCTGGCTGTTAATTTGCAGTTTTTCTCCGGCTATCCGAGGCGGCTTCCACCGTTTGTTTTCGCAATACATCGAAACCCTGCCCATCCCCGCCGCCAGCGATGCCCAGCGTTCCGAAATCGCCACGCTTGCCGAAGCCTGCCAGCGTGCAGCCGAAGCGCGCCGTGATTGCCAGATAGCGTTCCGGCATCGCATTGCCGATCTTGCCTCTGCGGGTGAAGTGAAGCTGAACACCAAGCTGCAACACTGGTGGGAACTGGACTTTTCCGCCTTCCGTGCTGAGGTGAAGAAGCTGCTCAAGCAAGACATTCCACTCGCCGAACGCAACGACTGGGAAGCCTACTTCAACAGCCAGCGCGACACAGTGCAAACCTACACCGCACAAATCGCGCAATACGAAGCCGCACTTAACCGCGCGGTGTATGAACTGTTTAACCTTACTCCGGATGAGATCGCGCTGATCGAACAGACCTGATTCGTCAATAAAGGGATTTTAATGTGGAACATTAAACCCATATTGTCCCACGACCAAAAACAGCGTCATTCCCGCGTAGGCGGGAATGACGGGCCGTGGGATTGTTCGGGTTAATCCTAAAACCGGCAGTTGAGTACTCAATTAATCATTCAACAT